>NZ_DBLXSO010000011.1:0-69459 GCF_057878315.1 Jutongia sp.
GGCAGTTCTCCTTTGCGTTTTTTGTTTCGTCACTTAAAACTTTATACAAAGGAACTGCCCTTTTCAATATTTAATTTTCCGAAAACTTAATTACGCTAACATCGGAGCATGGAAAATGTCCATATCGGCAGTTTTAACGGTATGGGCATTTTCAGTTCAGAAGAGTATTCTTATCAATAATTTTGTATTGTTAATATACTGAAATCTTCAATGCCACAATGATGAACAAGCTCAAACTGGAAGAGGTTGTGCGTCCGGATTTTGATAAATATAAATAGGTAAACCAATGATAAAATGATAGAGAAAAGAAGATAATCATATGATACTTGACTTTTCGTGGTGGCTGTGGTATTGTGGTTGTAAGCTCAAGATATGAACGCACTCACTTTAAGTGTAAAGAAAGGAGACAAGAAGATGTACGAAGATACACAACACCAAACAGATTTTTTTGAGGAAGAGGAGGAACTCTCGCCATCACAGGTATGGGATGACGTGATGGCAGATTTTTTCCCGAATGCACAGACAGAAGAGGAACTTGAAGACGAATTGGAAAGCTGGATTAAATTTGATTAGGAGGTACTATATATGAAAAATATAGGTTTGTATATGGATAAAATTATTGTTAGCTGGAATATAAATGGATGGCTTCCGGTACGAAGGGACATCACATTTGCAGAGAAACTAAAAAAAGCGTCGCAGGAAATCGCATTTGCGGATCCGCAGCCAATAGTTATCATGCTACAAGAGATGATATCAGGGCGAGACCGCAAATACATTGATATGCTCGAAAAGTATTTTGAAAATTATACAGTGATCTTGCCGGCTGGTTTTGACTATCACAGACATTGGAAATCTATCTTTTCGGTTACACTGATTCGAACGGACGTTTTGCGTAGCTACAAGCTGTTTCAAGTTGACGAAGAACTTCCGAACCGCATATGCGGGCTTATGGCTGATATCGATGGAATTAAGACCTATATTGTGAATTGCCATTTAGTACAGATTCAGAACTTTCGGAATCAAGCCAGCTGGTACATCCAGGAGAGAAGGCATTTGCAAGCAAGGCAATGGAGATTACTACATGAATTTCTGCATGAAAACAGGGAATCGACTGTAATACTGGGGGGAGACCTCCAAGAAGGACGGGACGGTGAGAATATATCGATGATCAGAAAAGATGGGTATATTATGAACATCTGGGATTATCCAACAGCCAAGAACGCTTTCTTTAAAGACGAGCGGATTGATTATCTCGCATTCTCGCCAAGTGCAGCAAAGGAATTTTGTGGAGAAACGGAGTTTATCATTTGTGCTTATAATCACGAGCTTGGAGCATATAGTGATCATTTCCCACTGTATAATCTCCCTATGAATTAACTAATTTTAGTATACCGGAGCGATCATTGAAACCGGATAAAAAACGTCAGCTTTATTCGAGAGAAAGGACGTGTTGCTTTACATGATTTATTACCATCTTTGTTACCATCTTTCCGGGGCTCCTTCCAAGGATACACCGGAGTGGATGCGGATGCACCAGGAAGAGCTGGGCTGTGATCGTTCCGGCATTGATGAAAAGAATGTGAACAGCGTGAACCAATATCTCAAGGGTTGCAATGACTATGTAGCATCTATCACAGACTTTGATATTGCGACCATGGAAATGGACATATATGTAGCCGGTTCCGTGCACAACATGCATAAGTTCAAACTGGAAGAGGTTGTGCATCCGGAGTCTGATAAATGCAAATGGGAGCTTAGTCATCAAGAGGAGATTACCATTGAAGCGTATAAATATGCCGTGGACAACACCTGCTACATGACAAGATACAGTGTGCTTTTCGAAAAATTTGAAATTGATTTCAGAGAACCGCTCTACGATCCTTTCCCGTTTCGTGTTGAAGAGAAAATTCTAGAGGAGCAAACGCTGACTTTGGAGGAGTGCAGACAGAGAGCCCATGAGATATTGGGCTCTTCGAGTCTGTACGAAGAATTGGACAGGATCTATTCACCGGAAAATCAGCAAATTTATAAGGGGCATCCGGTACATTATCTGATCAGCGCAGGGGCGTGGGGAGCAGCTGAAGATATTTATGAACTTTTGATCAAAGCGTTGTACAATAATAAAAGACTTATATCAAACCGCATTACTCTGTTTCGGGAAGTACAGCGAAAAGGTTATAAAGACAGTCGCTATCAGAAGGTGATAAAAGCGGGAGAAGGCGGGACGGTGATCATTGAATTGAAAAGCAATGAGGGAACAGGAACCTTGCAGGATGCCCGAAATTGCCTGACAGAGCTTGTGGAGCAGGTGGATTTTGGGACAGAAGATAAAAGTGATGTGTATGATTATCTTGCAGAGGCAGAAACTTATTCCGTGACAGACATATTTAATGCGTACAATGCATGGTATGGAAGTGGGCTCAAGACCCATGTGTATAGGGCGTATCGGGAGAAGAAAAGTTTTCAGGTGGAAGTGACAAGGGTTCCCAACAAACCATACGACACCTTGCAGGAAATGATCGGATTAACAGAGGTAAAAACAGTGATTGATGAGATCATTGCGGCATCCAAAGTTGTCCGGGCGAGAGAGCGAATGGGCTTAAATACGCAGGGAGCCTCTTTTCATATGATGTTTTCCGGTAATCCCGGGACTGCCAAGACCTCCGTGGCGAGACTTCTGTGCAAGATTTTAAAAGAGGAGTCTGCGATCAGCAGCGGGCGGTTTGTGGAGTGTGGAAGACAGGATCTTGTTGCCAAGTATGTTGGGTGGACAGCCCGCATGGTAGAGGACAAGTTTAAGGAGGCGCAGGGAGGCATACTGTTTATTGATGAGGCGTATGCACTGGTCGATAGCAGTAATACCTATGGTGCGGAAGCAATCAACACGGTTGTGCAGATGATGGAAAATTACCGGGATAGCGTCATCGTTATCTTTGCCGGGTATCCGGAGAAGATGCAGACATTTCTCGAACAGAACGAGGGGTTGAAAAGCCGTATTGCGTTTCATTTGTCATTTCCGGATTATTCACCGGAGGAATTGACGGATATTTTAACGTTGATATCCCAAAAACGGGACTATCAGATCGACGAAGAAGCAAAAGAATATTGCAAAGAACTTTTCTGCAATGCCGTAAAAGAAGACAACTTCGGAAATGGCAGATATGTAAGAAATATTCTGGACCAGGCGATCATAAAACAGTCTGCGCGTATTCTGAAAATGGAGACCAGAGAAGACATTTCCAGAGAAGAGATCTGCCGGTTGAAACGGGAGGATTTCAGGATTCACGAAATTGTAAAAAAGAGTGAAAAGCGGATTGGGTTTGCGTGATGAAGAATAAGGAGGACAAATTGAAAAAAGATGAATTAGAGCAGAGACATTTTAATGCGCATATTCCGGTTCAAGACGATTCCGGCATTTGGAGGGTGCAGACGGGTCATGGACTTGAAAGCGGAGATATTAATTATATTGCAGGAGAGTTTTCCGGAATGTGTTTGATCTATCATTTTATGCATAATGGTGAGATGGATCATGTTCATAGGTTTGAGGATGTTTTGGCAGAGCTTTTGCAAGACCCGGAACATGTAGATATTGTGACGGATCATGTAGAATATTCAGAACAGCAGATCCAGATGGTTAAAGCAATAAAGAGGGCAGTGTCATTTGTAGATTCACATCACAGACCGATGACCATGGAAGAACTGCGTAGAAACAGAACGGGAGAGGATTATGAGAATTGATTGTGTGTTAAAAGACGGAGACAATTGTCTGGCTGTCAATGAAATACACAAGACCGGGAGGTGATAGTTTGTCTAAGCTTGTTAATGGATATAATGCGGTGCTGATTTCAGCGGATGTCACTGTTGGGCAAAATATAGATGGCTGTAAAAATGACATTGGCAAAAACGGTCAATTAACGATATGGGAATCTGAGAATTTACACCCGGGCCGGAAATACATAAGGTTCCAAACGGCAGATCATTCCGTCGAAATACAGACTGCCTGCGGCGATATCAGCATCTCAAATGATATATTTGAAATATCGACACAGTCAGGTGCGAACACGTATAGATTTAAGCTTCTGGAGCACATTCAAACAATTGATTTTAGAATGAAATTACCGGAGCGGTATTGGCATATCTGTAATGGTTGCGGAAAAAGAGAGTTTTTATCCAGCAAAGAAGCATTTGAGCAGGGCTGGGATTATCCGGGACCGGACGGAATATATAAGACAATGCCTAATTATGGCTTTGGAACGATAGCGCCACGGACTTGCGGCGATTGTTGTATCGCCATGGACAAGTTATATCTGGCGTTGGCAACGAAGAGTGAGTCAGTGGAAGAAGTGATAAGGGAAGAGAAGGAAACGCTGGAAAGAATACAAAATGAGCCGTGGTCTTTGATGGAATCAGAGGAGGATATGGGTGGTGAGCATGGATAGGGGTGACATAGAATGGACATCATTGCCGGATAGCTTTTTGTATTCTCCCGGCCAGCCGGAAGCCTGCTTCAAACACAACGATCCCTCCAAATACATCGGCGATCACATGCTGCTTGATAAACAGCGTAGACGCGAACACGCCCAGGGACATGATGAGCGTGGCGGTCTGATAGGTGCGGTTTGACTTCTTGAGCAGAAAGGAAGCACGGATGCAGCACCAGCTCTCGAGGCAGTGGATCGACGGGAACAGATTCACCGGTGGGTCGAAGGTGTAGATCAGGCGGACCAGACGGTTGCACAGATCAGTTCCGGTCACCTCAGGACGTGCGAGCGTGGTTGGAAGGAACACGAAGAAGAACAGACAGATGAGCTTTGCGATGATGTTGCCGAAGGCGAAGCGGTAGCAGAGCTCTTTGCTGTCTCTGGCGATCAGAAGATAGTTCAGCCCCCACTGTACGAAGGCGAGGACATAGAACAGAACGAAGGGTGCAAGAAACGGCAGCGCCGTATCAAGCGGCGTTTCCAGCGAAGAGAATGTCAGGAAATGCCGTAGCTGTGCGATTCCCATGTAGACGCAGGAGTTTACAAGCAGTGCAAGTGCAAGGGGTTTAATTGCATATTTCGGTATCAACGGGTTCGTTTGCTTTAGCATGTCCAATTACCTCTCCCAGCTTCACCGGGGTTTCGTTGCCGGTTGACGAGTTCTTTAAAATGGCAGGATCGATCTGAACCTTTCCGGGCTCCGTCAGCAGTATGATCGTGGAGCCGCCGTACTGGAAGAAGCCCTTTTCGCTGCCGCGGACAGCCGTTCCTTTTCCTTCGTGGTTTACGATACGACCGACCAGCATTGCGCCGACCTCCATCTGCACAATGGTTCCAAGCTGATCCGTGCGGATCAGCGTATATTCGCGGCTGTTCTCGGTAAATACAGGACGGCTCGCGAGGGCCACCGGACGAACGGTGTGAAGAACGCCGGGGATACGGCGGTTGCGGCTTTTGGCACCGGAATCAACATAGCAGTAGCGGTGGTAATGATTGACGCACAACCGGAATACCAGACAATAACCGCCCTCGTAATGGCGGGCAAGCTTGTGGCTGCGGAGAAGCGAGGTGAGCGTGTAGCTGCTCTGCTTCACCGGAAGCACGGTGTCTTTTTCAATCTTCCACACGGACAGAAGTCCATCGCAGGGTGCAATCAGATGTTTCGGATCCGGATCGACCGGGCGAAGCCCCTCGCAGATCTTGCGGGAGAAGAAATCGTTAAAGCTTCGGATATGATCTGTCTCGTAATCCTCAATCCGGATATTGTTTGTCCGAATAAACGGTCTGACTAGAAAATGGGACAGAGAAGAATCCAGAAAACGACCACACAGTTTGGACAGAGCCGGTGCCGTCAAGGGCTTCAAAAGCATTCTGCCCGGAATGGTGTGATACAGAAAATCAAGCATGTCCATGTTGAAAGACTCCTATCGTTTGATGTGCAGCAGAGCAAGGATCAAAATAATAAATTCAATGGCACCAAAAATGATCAGGATTGCAATGCCACGGTTCTGCGGTTTCTTAATGTGGAAACGGAACAGGAACAAGAATCCGGTCACGATCATTACTCCGAAATAGAGAAGCGTCAGATCGGCCCGCAGCAGAAGATGCAGAAGCAGCACAGCAGGGAAGATCAGGGCTGCCGACGTGACAGGAAGTCCGGTATAAATCTTTGCACCGCTTTCATCGCGATTCTGATCCTCTTCCTCCATCACGTTAAAATATGCCAGACGGATCATCGCTGCCAGAACATAAAGAACAGCGACGAAGGTCAGTATATATGTAGCAGGCTTCTGGTAGTTACTTAAAATATAACAGGTGAAGCCGGAAAGTCCGGGAATGTGGATCGCATAGCGAAGCAGAGAAATGCCGATGCATGCCGGCAGCACACCAAAGGCAACCAGATCCGAAAGAGAATCGATCTGAATACCGAACTTTTTCATTTGTTCTGTGCGGTTCTTTTTGGTTCTTGCAACCTTGCCGTCAAATGTGTCGCACAAGCCCGAGAACAGCAGAAAAAACATCCCAAGATAAGGATGTCCGACGCCGTTTAAGCAGAGCATAATGCCGGTTGTGCCCGACAGCAGTGAAAGGTAAGTAAGTATCACAGTATAATCATAGAATCCAATCATTTTATTTCTCCATTTTTAATTTTTTCTGACGTATTATGTAGCCGGCGATCACTGCGATCAGGCTGACAATAATACAGATGTAGAACGACAGACCGCGACTTAAGATTTCCAGACGGAAAGCCTCATCGCGGGTCATCAGCCGGCAGTATCCATTGAGCATCAGATAATCGGTGACGCCCATACCGCCGGGGATCGGCACGCAATTGGAACCAAGTACCACATAGATCTGTGTTGCCAGCAGATGTGGCAGCCTGCGCAGATCCCCATGAATCGCACTAAAGGAAAAAAGCGTGACGATAATCTGGGATAATCGCTGGCAAAGATTCAGAAGATACACCTTCCGGAGCATCTTCTTTCCATTAAATACAACAGACACACATTGGCTGTATTTGGTAATGGAGGATGCGAGCTTGCGTTCGATCCGGTCGGCGAGCCGGCTGCAGTGAAGCCTGCGCAGCAGTCCGGTAATACCACGTCCGGCAGCCAGTATCAGTGACTGACGCTTTAACAGCAGATAAAATAAAATACCAAGTCCCGTAAGGATCAATCCGCCTGCAATGATCAGGATGCGGCAGAAGAGATTGAAGTTTAAAAATATCCCCGGGAAAAGTAAAATATCGGCAATGCCGATCGTGATGATCGCCAGAGTGTACATAATGAGATTCAGCAAAAGTGCTGTCATTACAGCAGTTCCCGGAATCTTATCCTGCATCATGAAAAAGGCACTGGCAGGCTGTCCACCGGAAGCCGACGGTGTAATAGCAGAAAAATACACATCTGCAGCGGCATAGACAAAGCCCTGTGTCCGGTTTGTGGGATATCCCATATGTCGGACAATGACACGAAGAGCCTCTCCCTCAAACCAGATAAATCCCAGTGCGCCGATCGAAGCCGGAATCAGACCCCATAGAGAGGCATCGCGCAGATCTGCGATAAGTTCATTTAAGGAAATACCGCTTCCCTTTAATACAGCGTAAATGGTAAATGCGGCAAGGATCAGTGTCACGATACAGCAGATGAGCGTATTTATATTTTGACGTAATATGTTCTTCATAGAATAGCTCCTGTTTGTAGTTCATTGAATGGGGAAATAAGCATGAGCTTTCCAAGTTACCTACTAACTATAACATAAAATAAATGAGAATTGGCGTTTCTCAATAAAATAAAGGAAAAAAATCAGAAAAACATATGGTTCATGCTGAAAAAAGCTTCCGGCGAATCTGCCGGGATATTTACCGGAACATATAGGAGAAATATGCCTCCTTAAACGCCGCAGAATTATTGCGGGAAATAGGGATCTGCGTGCCGTTTTTCGTGTGGATCGTCGTCTTGGTGAACTGATCGACATGATCCAGATTCACAATGTAGCTGCGGTGACATTTGAAAAAGCCCTTATCCAGAGAGAAAATCTCCTCGCAGTGGGAGAAAAGCTCGCGGATCTCAAGGGTGGTGTTGTTGGACAGGCAGACCTGCACCAGCTTATTCTGCGCCTCCAGATAATCGACATCGTCCAGCGTGATGCGGCAGAAGCCCGAAGAAGTCTGGGCGGTAAAGGTTTCCTTTTCACGGTGCAGAGTCTGGGTGAAATCATCCATAGCGGCAAAGAGCTTCTCCGGGTCGACCGGCTTCATCAGGTAATTGAGTGCCTTCACCTCATAGGAATCCACGGCAAATTCGCGGGAAGAGGTCAGGAAAATGATCGGAACCGATTGATGCTCCTGACGCAGCTCCTTCGCGGTATCCATACCGTTGAGCAAAGGCATGATGATGTCCAGAATGATCAGATCCATGCAGTGGGTGTGGTGCGCCCGGATCAGATCATCGCCGTTGGAAAAACGGTAAAGAGTCACATCGACATGATGCTTCGATGCCCACTTTTCCAATAGCGCGACAGTCGTATTGATAAATTGTACCTCGTCATCACAGATTGCTATCTTCATAAAAATCCTGCGTTCCTTTCTCTGCCTGTAAACATTATGTCTCTGATATTTACACGATGATCCTCAGAATAAACATATGGTCGGAAACGGAAAAATGATACTGACCATGCAGCTGTTCTACATAGTATACAATACTTTTGACTCCGATGCCATGTCCTTTTCGGGTAGAAGCGGGAATCCCGTCAACAAACTTTGGAATCTGGTCGACCGGATTTTCGATTTCCAGAAGAAGCTGGTGGTTCTTCTGAGTGATCGTCAGTCTTGCCCAGCCATCATCTGCCGACGACTGCTCCAGTGCGTGCATTGCATTTTCGAGCGCATTGGACAGGATCGTACAAATTGCAATATCCGGGCATGGAAGCTCTGTCTGCGTGCGGATATTGCATTCAAGACGCAGGTCCTTTTCCGTGAAACGTGTCTGGTAGATCGAGATCACGGAATTGAGCGTGTCGTTTTTGCTGTAGGTCGTGATGACTGTGTCGTCATAGGCGTCGTTGATCTCCTGAATATATTTCTGCGCCTGTTCCGGGTCATTTTGCAGAAATGTCTGGATCATATTCAGGTGATGACGCATATCGTGCCGCAGGATGGAAAGCTCCTGTCGGCTGTTCCGTACCTGATCGATCTCCTTCTGGATCGACATGAGCTGTATTTCCATCAGGTCGCTGTACTGGCGGATTTCCTGCTTTTGCTCGAATTCTTTAAAATACACAAGAAGAAAAATCAAATATGCAATGCAGAAAGCGAAGCCCATAAATTCCACAACTGCTTTATTGCCGGAATAGAGAAGATTGGAAAACTTCGTTGTTGCATAGTCAAAGATATAGTATACGAGAGGAAGGAATCCGATAATGCAAAGCTCCCGTTTGTCCTTGGCAAAAATTGCCGCCGTGGTGCGGCAGACAAAACGGCTGAGGATCACAAAGACCAGAAGCGTTGTGATAATACGCGAGAGATAATAGCACCAATCCTGACGGGTGAGGTCGAGTGCGAAAAGACCGACCCAGGTGCTGATCTGACAGCTCAAATAGGCAGAAAAAACAGAGGTCAGACTGGAAATCAGCGGGTAATGATAATAAAGAACTAAAAATATCACCAAAGGGAGATGGATCACAAAAGGATAAAGCTCCTTGGCAAAAAGCGAGCCGTACAGAAATGATACGACCAGATATAATAATCCTTCTCCGCACGAAAACAGAAACAGTGTACCGATATTGCGGCGGTTCTGCTTCACGCCAAGGAAAAAGGCAGAAATATAGATGCCGTAAAGCATGGTTGTTAAATTGTGAATACCAGACAGGATCTGTACCAGCATCATACCGCCTCCCCCATAATTATTGTGATAAAACACGGATGCCCTGAATGCTCTATTGCCGGATGGTTTTCGCAATTCTGCATCAGTCTGCTATGATTATAAAAGTTTTTGCCGGGAAACACAACCGGATCTCGTTACCATTCGCACTGTATACACGCTGTTCACACCCAATATTTCCGGAGCATAATTTTATGCTTTTATTCTTTACTAAAGAAACTAATGAAAAATACCGAAGAATAAGATAAGTGAAAGAATCTGTAGAGGGTGGCGAAAAAGCATATGTAAGCCTTGATACTCAGGAACAGGGATGTGAATGAAAAGGCGTATATAAAAAGGACTCAGTCAGGGAGGATGAGAAGATGCGGGGAATGATTGCAGGAAATATGTACGAACCATATCGCAGTGCGCGTGCCGGAAGAAAACTGCAGGCGTCAAACGGTGCGCAGCAGGGTGCGGAATACAGTCAGACTGCTTCCGGCTTTGCGGCAGAGGACGGTGTGCAGTACGATGTGTCCAGCGGCAGAAGCCGTGTGGCACAGCTTTTGAGTGAGCAGTACGGCGGCGCGGATATGTATAATGTATCTGTGCCAAAAAGCGCACAGGGCGAGGCGACAATAGCAAAGACAACGGAGGGCACTGACACATCTGTACCCCAAAACGGACACACGAAGAAGGACACTGCGTCTACAAACACATCGGTTATTCATTCAGGAGCTGTGTCAAAAAATGGACAGACAAGTGATGGATCTGACCTGACGATGAGTGAGGATGAACAGGATCAGAACGGGGAAACTATGCCTTGGGACGATATTTCCGAGCAGGATATGGAATCGGATCTTTCCTATCTGGAGAACATGCTGAAGCGCCTGCAGGAGAGCCGGAAAAATGCTTCCAAAAACAAGACGAATACCAAGAAAGCATTATCCTACAGTTACCGAAGAGTATCTGCAGCGATTATGCGTGCCAAGACGCGGATCCAGGCGGGAAACGCACTAAGCTCTGCCAAGTCAGAGCTGGCAAGCCTCAAGAGAAAAGCAGGCTCCGGACAATACAAGGATGAAGAAATTCAGATCGCAGTCAATCACGCGAACAAGATGATCCGTGCAGCCCGCAAAAAGGTGGCAAATATGAAGCTGGAGGAAATGCATAAGCAGCATGATGACGGTACGGTGCGGGGCAGAAAGCAGAAAACCGAGGCGATTAAGAAAACAAAAGCAGTACGGGAGAATACCTCCGAAAAGGCGAAGCTTGATAAGCAGATGGAGTTAATGAAAAAGCGGTTAAAGCAGCTTTCTGAGGCGGAAAAGAACGGACACCGCCGGTCGGAAAATTACGAGCTTCTGCAGGCGGATATGGAATATTTAAAGAAAATGATCGATCTGATGCGTCATGAGCAGAACGGAACGAGCGATGACAACGAGCAGAATACCATTGATGCCGCAATGACGGAAGCTGCCGGTACGACAGAGACTACGGCAATGACCGGAACAGCATCGGAAGCAGCGGCTGACACAAGCGCTTCTGCGGCAGAGCTGGCACAGCAGGGGATGGAAGCAACAGCGGCAGTAGATTAGTAAAATGTCAGGGAATCTCCAGCCCCCGGGCGCCTAAAACATTCAGTCCGCCGATTGCTGCATAGTCATCCGTATAATTGCGGATCGTGTCAAGTCCCTCGATAGAAACTGTGTCCGTATTTTGGGATACATTCTCTTGTGAAAAAATTCCGAGTCTATTATCATATAATATCTTACAATTTAGTTTATAAATCAAATAAATTATGATCCCAAAGCAAAGTTTCGTATAATGACATTGCTTTAAATATGTGGTATACTTTAGGTTACGGACAAGCATAATATAAATACGGTTTTGAATAAAGATTATATTATGAATTGAGGTCTGTTATGAACGAGAATAAGAACTTTAAACCTGTTGTTCCTGCGCACAAAAGGCTGCCAGAATTTACTCCGGTATCGTTGATGCTGGGTCTTTTGCTGGCAGTGGTTTTTGGAGCAGCTAATGCATATCTCGGACTGCGTGTTGGAATGACGGTTTCGGCATCAATCCCGGCGGCGGTTTTGTCGATGGGCATCCTAAGGTATATTCTGCGGCGGGATTCCATATTGGAGAATAATATGGTTCAGACGATCGGCTCTGCCGGCGAATCCCTGGCGGCGGGTGCGATATTTACCATGCCGGCGTTGTTTATGTGGGCGCAGGAAAGCACAGAGGTTGCGATGCCTTCTTTTACGGAGATTGCAGCAGTATCCGTCTGCGGAGGTCTGCTGGGTGTCCTGTTTATGGTACCCCTCCGCCGTGCATTGATCGTGGAGGAGCATGGTGCGCTTCCGTTCCCGGAGGGGACGGCGTGTGCAGAGGTGCTGCTTGCCGGTGAGGAAGGCGGTGCAGGTTCGAAGGTTGTATTTGCAGGTCTTGGACTTTCTGCGTTGTATAAGTTTATTACGGAGGGACTGCAGGTATTTCCGTCACGGGTTCACTGGAATATCCGTCCGCTGCGGACGGGATTTGGACTGGATGTACTTCCGGCACTGACCGGTGTCGGTTTTATTTGTGGATTCCGCGTGGCGTCCAATATGTTTGCCGGAGGCGTGCTTGGCTGGTTTGTATTGATTCCGGCGATCATGCTTTTCGGTGCGGACAATGTGATCGCACCGGGCGTGGAGGCAATCTCTTCGATGGACGTCTGGGATATCTGGGGCAGCTATATCCGTTATATCGGTGCGGGAGCTGTTGCAGCAGGAGGTATTATCAGTCTGATCAGAACGTTTCCGGTGATCCTTCGTACCTTCGCCGCTGCAATGAAAGGGATCGGAGGCGGAGAGCAGGATACCCTGCGTACCTCGAAGGAGCTTCCGATGGGGGCGGTGCTTGCCGGAATTTTGCTGATCGCTGTGGTGATATGGCTTCTTCCGTCGGTGCCGGTACGGCTGTTTGGGGCGATGCTTGTCGTGATTTTCGGATTTTTCTTTGCTACGGTGTCAAGCAGGATGGTCGGTCTGGTGGGATCGTCGAACAACCCGGTTTCCGGCATGGCGATCGCGACCCTTCTGATCGCAACAGCACTGCTGAAAGGAACAGGGATGACCGGCTACGCCGGTATGGTATCGGCAATCTGCGTGGGAACCGTGATATGTATTGTGGCGGCGATGGCGGGGGATACCTCGCAGGATCTTAAGACCGGATATATCGTTGGCGCAACGCCACTATGGCAGCAGATCGGGGAACTGATCGGTGCAGTGGTCGCAGCACTGACGATCGGTGGCGTGATGTATCTGCTCAATGCAGCGTGGGGATTTGGTAATTCCGTGCAGCTGCCGGCGCCGCAGGCAACATTAATGAAGCTTGTGGTGGAAGGCGTGATGGGTGGAACACTTCCGTGGGGTCTTGTGTTTTGTGGTGCATTCGTGGCTGTTGTGATCGAGATCCTCGGGCTGCCGGTGCTTCCGATCGCGATTGGTTTATATCTGCCGATCCATCTATCAGCACCGATATTTGCAGGCGGTATGCTGCGGCGGATCATAGAGTCCCGAAAAGCGGATAGTGAAGAACAAAGAGGGAGGCAGAAGCTTCGCGTTGACAGAGGTATTTTATACAGTTCCGGACTGATTGCCGGGGAGGGGCTGGTTGGTATATTACTGGCGATTCTGGCAGTGATACCGTATCATGGCGGTTCGCTGGCAGATGTGGTTCAGATTGGATTTTCTTTTGGCAATATCGGCGGACTTGCAGCGTTTGGTCTGCTGCTTGCATCGATGGTATACTTTATAATGGAGGCGAAACATGGCAGTATTAACGGGGATAGAACCCAAGGAGGTATTTGACTGGTTTGAACAGATCTGTGCAATTCCGCACGGGTCATCCAACACGAAGCGGATCAGCGATTTTCTGGTGGACTTTGCGGTTCAGAGAGGACTGTGGTACCGTCAGGACGAATGGAATAATGTGATCATATGGAAGGATGCATCGGCAGGGTATGAGCAGTCGGCACCGGTTATGCTGCAGGGGCATATGGACATGGTCTGTGAAAAGGAAGCGGACTGTGACATTGACTTTGCACAGGAAGGTCTCCGGCTTAAGCTGGAAGGCAGTGTAATCTCGGCAGAGGGAACAACGCTTGGTGGTGATGATGGCATTGCGGTAGCATATGCGCTTGCGATCCTTGATGATGAGACAATACAGCATCCGCCGTTAGAGGCGGTATTTACCGTGGATGAGGAGATCGGCATGCTTGGAGCTGCCGCGATCGACTGCTCTGATCTGCGCTCCCGCATTATGTTAAATCTTGATTCGGAGGATGAGGGACATCTTCTGGTAAGCTGTGCCGGAGGTGTGACCGCGGAGGCGCATTTACCGGTGAAGTGGGAGCAGACAGACGGTGAACAGATCCGCCTTACGGTGACCGGTCTGATGGGCGGTCATTCCGGCGTAGAGATCGACAAGGGACGTGCCAATGCCTGCCGGTTGTTGGGGAGAACCCTTTTCACCCTGAAGGATTCCTGTCATTTCCGCCTGCTTCGTCTGGACGGCGGACTGAAGGACAATGCGATCCCGAGGGAGGCGACAGCGTTGCTTCTCTGCGAGGACGGAGACGGTGAGCGGGTGATTCGCGAGCTGGAGAAGGTGTACCAAAATGAGTACAGACAAACAGATCCATCGATTCGTCTTGTGTGGGAAAGCACTGGGACGAAAATGGGACAGAGAGCGATGACACAGCATTCCACGGACGATGTCATTGCGGCACTGGTGAATCTGCCGGGGGGCATACAGCGCATGAGTTTCGATATCCCGGGGCTGGTACAGACTTCCTTGAATCTGGGAATTATGATAACCCGGGAAGAAGAGGTATCGTTTTCTTTTTCGGTGCGGAGCAGTATCGGCACTGAGAAAGAAGAACTGGTGCAGAGGATCCGGTGTCTTATGGAGGCGCTTGGCGGAAGTGTGACCTGTACGGGAGCATATCCGGCATGGGAATATCGTGAGGATTCGCCGCTGCGCGAGCTGATGATACAGATTTACGAGGAGCAGTATGGTGAAAAGCCGGTGGTTGAGGCTCTTCATGCCGGTGTGGAATGCGGGCTGTTTGCCGGCAAGCTGCAGGGTCTTGACTGTGTTTCCTTCGGACCGGATATGGATGATATCCACACACCGAAGGAGTCCATGAATGTGGACAGTGTCCGCAGGACATGGGATTATGTGATTGAGATATTGAGAAGGTTAAGGTAGAAGGTTGCAGGCGGCGGTAAGTCGCAGAAATGAGGAAAATTATGGGGCAGTATTTGGTGGTATCCCGGGTGGAGAACCTTGAGGAGCATCTGGCACTTGCCAGAGAGTATGGTGTTGGGTTTGAGATCAATGATTTCTTTGATCCGGAGGTGTTGGAATCAAAGGAGCGGCAGCAGGAGATTATTGAAGCATATCAGAAAGCGGGGCTTCCGGAGGGCAGTACAATGCATGGCGCATTCCTGGATGTCGTGGTGTTCAGTCAGGATCCGCGCATGCGCGTGGTTTCGGAGTACCGTATGCGGCAGAGTATGAAGATCGCTCAGAGTCTTGGTGTTAAAGGTGTTGTGTTTCACACCAATGTCAATCCGATGCTTTCTTCCAGAGAATACGATATGCATGCGATTGACATGACGGTGGAATTTCTGAAAACACTTCTGTCCGATTTTCCGGACATAGAGATTTATCTGGAAAATATGTTTGATGCAACACCGGACGTGCTGGTACAGATTTCGGAACGACTGAAGGATTATCCGAACTATGGCGTGTGTTTTGATTATGCGCATGCGGTGATCTATGGATTTCCGGTGGCAATATGGATAAGACAGCTTGCTCCGTATATGAAGCATATCCATATCAATGATAATGATCTGAAGCACGATCTGCATCTTGCGCTTGGCACAGGAAAGATCGTATGGAGTCAGTTTTTTGATTATTATGATACATATTTCGGGAGCTGCTCCGTGCTGATCGAGACAACGCAGCCGGAGGCACAGAGAATTTCATTAGAGTATTTGACACAGCTTGGAGAATGTTTACCGGAAGCCGGCAGTGAGCAGGCTGAGAAAGGAATGAATGACTTATATGGAGAATAGGCGGGTATTAAATGCAGAGGAACTGTTGGAAAAAATTTTTTCCTTTATGAATGAAATGGTAGATACGAAGGATTTCGCATCGACGATCCTGCTTTTGACGGAGCTTGGACGGACGCTCGCCAATTCCGAAAGAGCTTCGTTCTGGTACTGGGATAAAGCCAAAAAGCAGTATTGGACGCTTGTGGCACTTGACAGTCCCCGTATTGTGGTTCCGGAGGGGAGCGGTATTGTCGGCGCATCCATTTCAGGTAATGAGACGATTCTGATCAACAATCCTTACGAGGATCCGAGATTTAACCCGGAGGTGGACAGGGAGACCGGATATCAGACCAGATCGATCCTCTGTATTCCGGTGACCAATTCGCGCGGCGAGGTCATTGGTGCTTATCAGGCGATCAACAAGATGGATGATAAGGGCTACTGGTATTTTGACGACAGAGATGAGCGTCGTCTGGCGATGGCGGCGGTGTTCTGCGGCAAGACCTTAGAGTCCCAGATCTTGTACAGTGAATCGCAGCTTGACCAGCTGACCGGCTTGAAAAACAGACGTGGATATTATGAATATTACGAGAAAAATATTCTTCCTTATCTGCTGCGAAAGTCCTGTTCGATCGTGATGGGAGACATTGATTTTTTCAAGCGGGTCAACGATACATATGGACACAATGCTGGGGATGTTGTTCTGAAATATATCGCATCGATCCTGCGCAATGCGGCGGGAGAAATGGGTGAGGTGATCCGCTGGGGCGGCGAGGAATTTGTGATCCTTTTGAAGGACTGTGCCGTATCGCAGGCTTCCGTATTTGCAGAAAATATCCGCAAGAAGATTGAGACCTCGATCTGCTATTTTGAAGATGTACCGATCCGGGTGACCATGTCCTTTGGTGTGAAGGCATTAGATCCGCATCTGACACCGGAGGAGAATGTGAAGAAAGTGGACGAGAAGCTTTATGAAGCAAAATCTACAGGACGCAACCGGGTTGCGTATGATGAAATCTGATATAGGGGGATGGTTGTGGCTATGAACAAATCTGTTTTTATTAGTTACAGTTCCAAGGATGAGCGATACATTAAAAAGATGACGCAGATGCTGGAGAAAATGGGTATTACCTACTGGATCGCTCCGGACATGATTCCGGCAGGCTCCAATTATGCAAGGGAAATCCCGTCTGCGATCCAGAACTGTGATATTTTCCTGCTGGTACTTTCAAAGGCATCCCAGCAGTCGATCTGGGTGGAAAAGGAGATCGACAGTGCGATCTATTACCGTAAAACCATCGTGCCGTTTCAGATAGATGACAGCCCGATGACGGACATGTTCCGTTTCTATCTGAACAATGTGCAGACGATTTACTGTGCAAACCGTCCGAAGGATGCGATTGAAGAGCTGAAGCAGCGTCTGCGTACGCTTTTAAAGCTTACGGCAGAGAGTATACATAATCCGGGCGGAAAGAAAGATCGGGGAGAGAGCAGCACCAGCAAAGAAGAGACTACAGAAGGCAGAGATAGTGAGAACAAGGACGCACCGACAGAGCAGGAAAGCGAGATTGCGATAGCACGCCGGAAGAGAGAATCCTTTCTTCGTTCAAGCGGAATTCCGACAGCGTGCGGATATTGCGGCGGAGATCTTGAGAAGATCTCCCGCGGTGTGTACCGCTGTAAGAAATGCGGAAGAGAGAATTATGATTACTTTCAGACCGTGCGCAATTTCCTGCGCAAATACGGAGCGAAGCCGGCGATCATTATTGAGCGCGAGACCGGTGTGCCGCGCCATGTGATCGAGCAGTTTGTGTCAGACGAATATCTGGAGATTCCGAAGCTGGAGCCGATGCGTTTGTCCTGTGTGAAGTGTGGGGCATCGATCCGGACCGGCACGTTATGTGAGAACTGTAAGAACGCCCGGCCGCAGAAGCCGGCACGGTCAGGCGGAAGCTGGCATTCGAGCCGGAGGTAAATGATATGGGGAGAAATATATGGGTGATCGGAAATGACCGCCATGAGATGATCGAGGCGCAGAGGCGGATCAACTCCACCGGAGGCATGCGTGCTGTCTGCAAGATGTCTTTTGAGGCGGTGCGTCGGGCGATCGAGGAGCGCGTACAGATCGAACGGTCTAGGCAGGACTGGAGGGAGGCTCCTTCTCTGATCATCGTCGACTATATGATGTCTAAGGAGGAAGAATTTCATACGGTTTCTTATATCCGCAAGCAGAAGGATCTTGCGGGCGTTCCTTTGTTTTTTATGACGGAGACAAGGACGAAGGAGCTTGACCGCGAATGTTATTCCTGGGGCGCAACGGTTGTGCTTCACAAGCCGTTTTCGAAGGAGGGGATCCTTCGAATCGAGCAGACGGCGTGGCAGCATGATGTTACGAAGAATTATGAGAAGCTTCTGGTGCAGCAGGCAAATCATCTGCGGGAACAGGAAGAGATTATGAAGCTGAACCGCCAGCTTGAAGCGAGAAACCGATTGTTAAGACAGGTGTTTGGTCAGTATTTTTCTGATGATATTTTCAATGAGATTCTGGAGAATCCGGAGGGGGCAGCGATTGGTGGTAAGAAACGTGAGCTTACCGTAATGATGGCGGATCTGCGCGGCTTTACCTCGATTTCAGAGGGGTTGTCGCCGGAGAAGGTGACGGATGTACTCAACTATTTCTTTCAGAGTATGCTTCCGGCGCTTATAGAGCATAAAGGAACCGTTATTGAATATCTGGGCGATTCCATTCTGGCGGTATTTGGTGCGCCGCTTGTCTCTGAGGAACAGACGGAGAATGCGATCGCAGCGGCGATCAAGATGCAGAATAATATGGAAAAGGTCAATGAATATTGCAGCAGAAACGGCTACCCACTGATGGAGATGGGGATTGCACTTCACCGTGGAGAGGCGTTTATCGGTAATGTGGGTTCGGAACAGCTCATGCGTTATAACGTCATCGGCAGTGTGGTTAATGAATGTTCCCGTATTGAAAGCTTCAGCGTGGGCAGTCAGATCCTGGCATCGCAGGAATGTCTTGCGCATGTGCGCGTGCCGGTAGATGCATCGGCATATCAGGAGATTCAGGCAAAGGGACTTGCGTATCCGATCTCGGTCTGCGAGATCCGGGCAATTCGGGGATCGTATGACTGCCGTATCCGCGAACAGAAAAATGACATTATGTACCCGGTGGATACCCGGGTGGTGTTTAATATGTATCCGATCGAAGGCAAGCTGATCCAGGATATCTGTATTGCCGGAAGGCTGTGCCGGTTTTCGCATAAGCGGGCTCTGGTGCGTCCGGAGAAGGGCGGAAGCTATGAGCTGCGCGTGGGAATGGATGTGGAAATATTTGCCGCCGGCGAGGACGGACGGGCATTGTTTACAGAAATATATGCGAAGATCACTGCGATTGAGGATGGTGTTCTGACACTGCGGTTTACGCATGTCAACAGGAGCTTTCGTAGCTTTGCCGGTCAGATATGGGAGAACGGGGAATAACGTTGACAGGATCAGAGACAGATCACAGGAAAGGGTATGGTGTACCAGATATGGGACAGAACATATTAGAACAGGCGGAGATATGCAGCCGGAATGAACAGGAGAATCTTGTGGCGGTGCAGATTTCAGAGGAGCGCGCGACGGAGTTTCTGAGAGGATCGGAAAGTGAAAAGGATAATGCCGTGTGGAATACTGCGTGGCTGGAGGAGAAGAAGGCGTTTCTGAGGGAAACCGGCAATCATTTTCTGCTGGCTGTGTGGGGAGAACATGAGGAGAAGTGTCTGCTGTTTCTGAGTGATACGAAACGGGTTCGCCCGCTGGAATTTCTGGATTATCTGATCCCGGATTTCGGCTTGATCCGAGGTGATGTATTCTGCGCCAGTGTCCGCGTATCTTCGGTGATACTTAAGCTGCAGATGGAGGAGCATGGCATCGGACACACGATCGACTATTTGATGGAAAAGGCAGAGTCCTATTTCCGGGACTGTGTATGGATCGATGCGGCAGAATACGGCAGGGATCATGCCGAAGAGATCCGTCGGATGGAGTATTACCGCAAGAAAAGAGTGGCATGGGCGTATGTGAAAACGATCGATATGGTACCGGCAGGCAAAAAGCTGTGGCTGCGTTCTCTGGAAAATGAGTCTGGTCTTGAGGTGACTGCGGCACCGGATACTTATATTATGATCGGCTGTAAGGGTGAGGTTTATGATATCCGGCAGAAGAAGTTTGATGCCAGCTACGAAATGACACAGGAACCGCTTGATATGTTTGAGCAGATGATGGACTTCTGGCCGGAGCTTCAGACGCTGCCGGAGCAGGAATTTTTAAGCATTGACGAGTATGCGCATCTGTGCTATCCGAAGAAGGGAGCGGGAATATACGCCTGCCGTCTGGAGAAGCGGACGAAGATCTTTCCGGCTGGCGAGGGACACGAATATTTTCTTGGCAGACCGGGAGACTACATGGCGGTCCGATCCGATGATCTGACGGATATCTATGTGATCCGCGGAGACATTTTTGAACAGACTTATGAGCTGCAGGAATAGATCTTCTGCGTAGAAAACATTGACGCTGATCATTATGTGGGGGAGGACAGAAATTTATCGATACGGTTTAACTGTCCCAGAAATCGGACAGATGCTTGCCGATGGATTCGGCAGACACCACATCATACGGGAACCATTCCCGTGGAAATAACGACTGATAACTGTTTTGCAGGAAGCGTTCGTCCAGAAGAAGGATGGCACCGCGGTCGGTGACGGTTCGTATGACACGACCGGCGGCCTGCAGCACCTTATTCATACCCGGGTACCGGTACGCATAGTTGAAGCCGGTGCCCTTTTTCTCGTCGAAATAATTGCGAAAAAGTTCGTTCTGCGTGCAGACCATAGGAAGCCCGGTTCCAACCACGACAGCACCGATCAGGCGGCTGTCCTTCAGGTCGATTCCCTCTCCGAAGATACCGCCCATAACACAAAGTCCGACGGTTGTTCTGACCGGTGTGTCCTGAAAATGGGACAGAAACTCCTCGCGCATTGTCTCACTCATTGAGCTTTCCTGCATATACAGATCCACAGATGTGCGGCAGTAGGCGGATTGCTCCAGATAGTCGCGGATGTCTTCCAGCATGCGGTAGGACGGGAAAAAGATCAGATAGTTTCCGGTCTTTGCCTGAATAAAACGGAGAATATAATCGGTGATCCGCTGATATTCCCGTGGGGTGCGTCTGGTGTATTTCGTGCTGACATCGCGGGCAATGAGCAGCAGACGGTTGGACGACTGGAACGGGGACGGCGCATAGATCGCATAATCATCCTCTCTGCCCGCAAGCTGTTCCCGGTAATAATTGACCGGAAGGAGTGTGGCAGAAAAGAAAACGGCGCAGCGTCCACGCTTCAGATACAGATCCAGGTTGCCGGACGGATCCATGCACTGCAGATGAAGGCAGAATGCACCGGCACTGTCATAATCGGCGTAAACGATATATTTGTCATCAATCGTCTCAAACACGGCAAGGAAATAGCGGAGTTCAAAATAGAATGCCAGAACCTCCTCGCGGGCATCGCCGTCCAGTGGAAGTGCGGCGGGATCTCCCGGAGTAATGTCCGGAAGAGCCATGTAATCAGAGGAATCTGTGCGACCGTGAAGATATTCTTCTAACAGGGAGGACAGGCGCAGAGCCTTCATAACAAACGGTTCGATCTCGATCGGATCGTAAAGGCGGCGTTCCTCACAGCCCCGTTTTAATTCTAACAGCTCCTTGTTGCAGCGCTCCAGACTCCGTGCTGTTTTGCGGGAGTGCTTTGTCATGATCTTCTTAATCTTGAGAAAGTCCTCCTTGACAAGGCAGGAGGAGTACATTTCCCGGGCACGGTCCACCAGATTGTGTGCCTCATCGATCAGGAAAACATAGTCATTCTCTGTCTCAAGGGCGAAGAAACGCTTGAGGCAGGCAGTCGGATCAAAGGCATAATTGTAATCGCCGATGATCGCATCACACCAGGTACTGATGTCAAGACTCATCTCAAAAGGGCAGACGTCATGCTTCTCCGCATAAGCAAGGATCCGTTCGCGCGAAATGGCATCCTCATGGGTCAGGATATCGTAAACGGCATCGTTGATCCGGTCGAAATGACCGAGCGCCCGTGGACAGGTTTGTGGGTTGCATTGTGGCTTGTCGAGAAGACAGATCTTTTCCTTAGCGGTCAGTGTGATGAACTTCAGCTGCATGCCCCTGTCGGAGAGAAGAGAGAAGGTCTCCTCTGCCACGGTGCGAGTGATTGTTTTGGCGGTCAGATAGAATATTTTCTCGGTGACACCCTCGCCGATGGACTTGACGGCAGGAAACACTGTGGAGATTGTCTTGCCTACGCCGGTAGGTGCTTCGATGTATAACCGTTTGCGCCGCAGAATGCTTTGATAAACGCCTTTGACAAGACGCTGTTGTCCCTCGCGGTATTCAAATGGAAAATCAAGTTCCTGAATGCTCTCATTGCGTCTCTCCTGCCACTTGATCTGCCAGACAGCCCATTTTGCATATTCATGAAGGAGATCCATAAACCATTTCTCAAGCTCTGCAAAAGGGATGCGCTCGGAAAATGTACGCACCTCCTCCGTCGGAATATAGCAGTAGGTCATCTGGATGCCGACATCCTTGAGCTTGTTCTCAAGGGCATAGATATAGCCGTAGCACATCGCCTGCGCTTTGTGGACAGGAACGGGTCCGGTCAGTCGCGATACATGGCGGTAAATGCCCTTGATCTCGTCAATCGTGGTGCCGCTGCCGTTCTTCTCCGGAAAGATGCCGTCAGCGCGGCCCTCTACGGTCATCTCTACCGATACACTGTCATAGGTGACCGGAAGTGTGATCGAAAGGGGAACCTCGGCACGGTAGGCAGAACCCATACGCTTCTGAAGCTTCTTATGGATGCGCGTACCCTCCTGCATGGCATCCGGGTCGGCGAGACCGCTTTCGGACGTGGTAATATCGCCGCTTCGCAGAATAAATTCCACGAGATTTCGCACGGATATTTTGACGGTATGCATGGTCTCCTCCTTTCAGTCTGTCCGGTACTTTTTCTCTTTCTAAAGCAGCTCTTCCAGCATGTCGCGGTCCCAGAGTACAACCCCGATCTTATCTGCCAGCTTGCGGGCTGCCGGCGTGAAATACTGGTTCGTCAGAACCATAGCAACGTGACATTCATAGAAAGCACGTCCGGCATAGACCTGCTGCACGGCTTCGATCCCGACATCGTAATTGTAGCGTTTGCACTGGATCGCGAAAGAAATTCCATCGCGGTACGCAAGGACATCAACGCCGAAATCACCGCTCGCCTTGGTGCTCTGGGCAAGCTCAAAGCCGTTGGAGGCAAGAATATCGCAGGTCAGTGCTTCGAAATCCGTACCGGAAATGTCATCCAGATCGGTCAGTGACCAGTCGCCGCGAATGTAATGTGAACGGGAGCGCAGCAGAAAATGGATCTTGTAAATGCAGAAAAGGATCAGGATCAGTCCTGCACACAGAGCAGGCGCAAAGTATGCTCCGCCGCTCCACAAAAACAAAAATAAAAGCCCCACCGGGACCAGTGCGGCAAGCATGCCCCACAAAAATATATGTAAAGTCAGTCTTTTACGTCTCATAATGTAATCATGCCTTTCGATAAGTTGCAAGCGTTCGATCAAACTGCAAGCATTAAACCACAGACACACGACGGAAAGAATGTGTGTTCGGTAAAGAATATAATACAGGATGCCGGAGGAAAATGCAAGGTGGGAAGGCAGTATTTACGAGGGGAGGTTGTTGTTTTCCTGCGGATTCTTTTATATAATGATGCTGGAGCAACGAATGATTGTGCTTTGCCGGTCGGACCGGTCTGAAAGCAGACAGAAAGGAAGAAGTCTATGGATTATTTATCACATAATATTGCCGTCAATTTAAAGAGGATCCGTACCTCAAAGGGGATGAGTCTGGACGTGGTCGCGGAGCAGACCGGAGTCAGCAAGAGTATGCTGGCGCAGATTGAGCGCGGAACAGCCAATCCGTCCATCGGCGTTCTTGGCAAGATCGTAAGTGGACTTCGCCTTGATTTTAATGAGCTGATCCAGACACCGCCGTTAGATTCGTATCTGGTCCGGACGGAGGAGACACCGCCGATCAAGGAGGTGCCGGGACAGTATCGGGTGTGGAACTGTTTTCCAATCGAGGATAATCATATGGTCGAGATCTACCGGATCGATATTGAACCGGACGGCATTTACGCCAGCGGAAGCCATGGCGAGCGGACACGGGAGTATCTTGCGGTCATGGAGGGGGAGCTTACCGTGGAATTAAAGGATGGCGAGCATATCGTGACGGCGGCGGATGTATTTCGTTTTGAATCCGATCAGTTTCATCGTTACATCAACAACGGGGATCAGAAGGTTCGTTTTATGACATTTTTTGTTGCATATTAATGTGTGCAGGTATGGAGGAAGAAGCGTTTTTTACGGTGGACCTGTTATATTGACTGTACTATTTTTGGTACTCCGTAAGAAGTAGAAATGGTATTATAATAGCACACATCGTGCAATATATTGCACAAAATAAAATAAAGTGAAATTTTTTAGCCGTTGGTATTGACATGATTGCGATGGCGTGCTATTTTATAGGTGTTCAATATAAAGGACGGCGGATGTGAGACACAGACGCACAGTACAGATGTTATGCTGAACGCATCACATCAGACAATTTAACACATCATACATGCAACAATGACGTTGTGATTTTCAAATTATTTTGAAAACGCAGCGTCTTTTTTGCATTATAGGAAACTTCTTGTCAGGAAGGTGCCCGTAACGCAGTGGGAAGTCAACCAACACAGCGATTATTCATTAAGGAGGATACGATTATGAAATTAAAAGAAACAGGATTAACGAAGGAGCAGTTAAAGGAAAAAGTAAACAAATATATGATCGAAACTTATGAGCGTTTTGATTTTATTGCAGAGACAGCAAAGGATATGTATATGTACGATGAGAATGGTACACCATATCTTGACTTTTATGCAGGTATCGCCGTAAACAGCGCCGGTAACTGTAATGAGAAGGTTGTGGCAGCAATTCAGGATCAGGCAAAGGATATCATTCATACATTTAACTATCCATACACCGTACCACAGGCACTCCTGGCAGAGAAGATCTGTACGACGATCGGAATGGATAAGATCTTTTTCCAGAATTCAGGAACTGAGGCAAATGAGGCAATGATCAAGATGGCAAGAAAATATGGTGTTGAGAAATACGGTCCAAATAAATACAACATCGTTTCCGCTAAAATGTCTTTCCATGGACGTACCTTTGGTGCAATGAGTGCGACCGGTCAGCCGGACAATGCCTGCCAGATCGGTTTTGGTAATATGACTCCCGGATTTACATATGCGGAGTACAATAATCTGGACTCCTTCAAGGCGGCTGTAACCGATGACACGATCGGTATCATGATCGAGCCGGTACAGGGCGAGGGCGGTGTCAATCCGGCAACACCGGAGTTCATGACAGGACTTCGTAAGCTCTGTGATGAGAAGGGCATTCTTCTTCTGCTGGATGAGGTTCAGACAGGATGGTGCAGAACCGGTGCGGTGATGTCTTATATGAATTATGGTGTAAAGCCGGATATCGTTTCCATGGCAAAAGCAATGGGCGGCGGCATGCCGATCGGAGCAATCTGTGCAACGGCTGAGGTGGCAAAGGCATTTACACCGGGCTCTCACGGAACCACATACGGCGGTCATCCGGTTGCCTGTGCGGCATCTCTTGCGCAGATCGGAGAGCTTTTGGACAGAGATCTCGCCGGCAACGCAAAGAAGATGGGTGCTTACTTTATGGATAAGCTTTCTACACTTCCACATGTTAAGGAAGTACGTGGACAGGGACTTTTAGTTGGTGTTGAATTTGATGATACCATCAGCGGCGTAGATGTTAAGCATAAATGTTTTGATAAGAAGCTTCTCATTACGGCGATCGGTGCGCACATCATCCGTATGGTACCTCCACTGATCCTGACCGAAGAGGATTGCGATAAGGCATACGAGATCATCAAGGAATCTGTTGAGGAACTCAGTAAATAATCTGGAGGGAAACAGTTTGAAACAATATGTAATTACAGTCGGTTGTGAGTATGGCTGCGGAGGATCTGCTGTAGGAAGGGCCCTGGCAAGGAATCTTGGCATTGCTTATTACGACCGGACACTGATCGATAAGATCATAGAAGAAACCGGCGTCTCCCACGATCTCATGGAGATGGCGGACGCCGGCAAAGATGTAAAAGGTAAACGGGAAAATGCTGCCGGATCAACCAGTCTGGCGAAGTATAAAAATCTGACGGACCGTGTTGTTTATATTCAGAAGGAAGTTGTGAAAAAGCTTGCGGCGCGTTCCTCCTGTGTTATCATCGGAAGATGTAGTGACTATATTTTGCGAAATAATCCGAGATGCGTCAATGTATTTATTTATGCACCGGACAAGGTGCGTGTTCAAAATGTCATGCAGGAGCTGAAGGTGGGCGAGGAAAAGGCGAAGGAGCTGATCCGTGAAAATGATCAGATGCTTCATGCCCGTTACAAGCAGATGACAGGCTCAAACCGTGGCGCAAGACACAATCGTCATATGTTGATCGACAGCAGTGTTCTCGGAGTGGAAGAAACTGCAAAATATATTGAAGAATTTGTTGTAAAGGCACTTGCCAAAACTGAGGATACGGCAGAAGAAGGAAGGTGACTGTGATGGAGAACAAGAAAGCTTCGGAATTTGACAAGGTATTTAGTGCATGGGATATTCTGGTCATTGCCTTCGGCGCAATGATCGGCTGGGGCTGGGTAGTATCCAGTGGAGACTGGATCGTCAAGGGCGGTGTGCTCGGCGCAGCGCTTGGTTTTGTGATCGGCGGTATCATGATCTTTTTCATCGGTCTTACCTATGCTGAGCTGACGGCAGCGATGCCGCAATGTGGTGGCGAGCATGTATTCAGTCACCGTGCCATGGGCTCGACCGGATCCTTTATCTGTACCTGGGCGATCGTGCTGGGATATGTCAGCGTTGTGTGTTTTGAGGCATGTGCGCTTCCGACGATCGTTACTTATATATATCCGGGATTCTTAAAAGGGTATCTCTATTCGGTTGCAGGCTTTGATATTTACGCATCATGGCTTGCCGTGGCAATCATCATGTCAATATTGATCACCTATATCAATATCCGCGGAGCCAAAACGGCGGCGATCCTGCAGACGGTTCTCACCGTGATCATCGGTGGTGTCGGTATTCTTCTGATCGTTGCATCGGTTGTGACCGGAGATACCTCTAATCTGGATGGGCAGCTATTTCTGGGAAAAGATACAATGACTTCGTTTAAGGCGGTAATTGCAGTCGCGGTGACAACCCCGTTTTTCTTTATTGGCTTTGACGTAATTCCGCAGGCGGCAGAGGAGATCAATGTGCCGTTAAAGAAGATTGGTAAAATGATGCTTCTTTCCATTGTGATGGCGGTTACATTTTACGCACTCATTATTCTTGCGGTGGGATATGTACTAAATCACACGGAGATTGGGGCGGCCATGGGGGGCTCCGGTCTGGTGACTGCCGATGCGATGGCAAAGGCATTTAACAGCTCGATCATGTCCAAGGTGCTGATCGTCGGCGGTATGTGTGGTATCGTGACAAGCTGGAATTCATTCATGATCGGCGGAAGCCGCGCGATGTATTCGATGGCTGAGTCTTATATGATCCCGAAAATGTTTGCAAAGCTTCATCCGAAGTATAAGACACCGATCAATTCCCTGTATCTGATCGGACTGCTTTCCTGTCTGGCTCCGCTTGCCGGACGTAAGATGCTGGTGTGGGTATGCGATGCCGGAAACTTTGGATGCTGTCTTGCTTATTGTATGGTTTCTTTATCTTTCCTGATCCTGCGTAAGAAGGAGCCGGATATGCCGAGACCGTACAAGGTTGGTCCTTATAAATTTGTTGGAACCATGGCGGTGCTGATGTCCGCATTTATGATCCTGATGTACATGATCCCGGGATCCGGCGCAACACTCGTCTGGCAGGAATGGGCAATGGCAGGCGGCTGGTGCGTACTTGGTGGAGTATTCTTCGTTGTCTGCAAGCTGAAATATAAGGAAGAATTCGGCTCCCTTGTCGAGATCATTTCCGATGAGGATGCAGCAGCACTGCAGTCCAGCGACGAAGAGATCAATGCAGCACTGGATGCGGCGATCGATGCAGCAATCAACTCCGTGCTGGAGCGGGAATATATCGGTTCACTTTTGTAGTGGCAGGAATGGAGGATTACAATGAAAGAATTTACGTTTTCGGTACCACAGAACATCATTGTGGGAAAAGGAAGTCTTGCGAAGCTTCCGGAGGTAGCAGAAAAGCTTGGAGGAAAACATGGATTTATTATATCCGGTCCTCATTTAAATAAAATGGGAATTGTGGGTTCCTGTGCAGATGCACTGAAAGCAAAGGGGATCGAGAGCAGCGTATTTACGGAGACGGAAGGTAATCCTTCCGTGGAAACCGTAGATAAAGCAGCGGAAGCGTACAAGGCAAGCGGTGCTGACTTCATCGTTGCACTGGGCGGCGGTTCGCCGATGGATGTGGCAAAAGCGGTCGGCGTTGTTGCAAAATACGGCGGAAGCATCACGGAGTATGAGGGCGCTGACAAAGTGCCGGGAGACATCATTCCGCTGATCGCCGTGCCGACTACGGCAGGAACCGGCTCCGAAGTGACCGCTTTTTCGGTCATCACCGATCACAGCCGTAATTATAAGCTGACGGTTTTCAGTTACAAGCTGATCCCGTCCTATGCGATCCTGGATGCGGAGCTGCTTACAACGGCTCCGGTATCTGTGGCGGCTGCATGTGGTATTGATGCGATGGTACATGCGCTTGAAGCATATATTTCCACGGCCGCATCTCCATTCTCGGATGCAATGGCAGAGAAGGCACTGGAACTGATCGGTGCGAATATCCGCCGCTACACAGCGAACCGCAGCGATATCGAGGCAGCCGAAAATATGCTTGTAGGAAGCCTGTTTGCCGGCATTGCGTTCTCATGGGCGCGTCTCGGCGATGTCCATGCCATGAGCCATCCGGTCAGTGCCTTCTTCAATGTTCCGCATGGCGTTGCCAATGCAATTCTTCTTCCTACAATTGTAGAATACAATGCGCTGGCAGATCATGGAAAATACTTCAATATCTACAATTACATTGCACCGCTGCCGGCTGCTTTGGAGGAGTTCACCCCGGACATGCTGGTGGATGCGATCGTCGAGCTCAACGACTCCCTTGGCATTCCTGACGGACTGGAAGAGGTCGGCGTAACGAAGGATAAGTTTGACGCAATGGCAGACGATGCCATGAAGAGCGGCAATATCGCGGTAAATCCGAGAAGCACGACGAAAAAGGATGTGCTGGCACTGTATGAAAAGGCGTTTTCGGGTTTGGAATAATAATAGGATGTTGGGGACAAAAGGTAATTTGAGCCTTGCATCCTGATCTGCAATCACAACTTGTACCGCCCTCCAAAGGTTAGAATGGGAAATCTAACGATTGGGGGGCGGTATTTTCGTGTCCGATCCTTTTGACTGGTACATTTTTATGGAATCAGGTCAGAAAAAATGTAGCGAATAAAGAAAACCAGATCAGAAAAAATGTAATAAATTCATGGAATCAGGTCAGAAAAAATGTAGTATATATACTTGAATAGGTCAGAAAAAATGTGGTATGATAATGATAAAGAGGTGATTAAGTATGTATAGAACAGCAATGGATGCTCTTTTGCAGTGGAAAGAGAAAATAAATCGAAAACCCCTGATCATAATGGGTGCCAGACAGGTTGGTAAGACGTGGCTGATGAAAGAATTTGGAAAGACGCATTATGAGAAAACAGCATATATTTCATTCTATAATAATAAGAGAATGGATGATGTGTTCCAGGCGGATTTTGATATAAAACGTATCCTCATGAATTTAAATATCGAGTCGGGCGTTACGATCACACCGGGTGATACACTGATTATTCTGGATGAAATACAAGATTCTCCCAAGGTGTTGGAATCGTTAAAATATTTTTGTGAGGAGGCACCGCAATATCATGTTGTTGCCGCTGGCTCGCTTTTAGGCGTGACAATTCATGAAGGTGTTTCTTATCCGGTAGGGAAGGTAGATCTGTTGGATCTGTATCCTCTTAATTTTCGGGAATTTCTCTATGCGATGGATGAACAGAGCCTGGCAGATGCCCTTGCGACGAAGGACTATGCCTTGATTGATAATTTTTCGGAGAAGTATTTATTCTGGTTAAAAAATTATTATTATGTAGGCGGTATGCCTGCGGTTGTGGACGAGTTTCGTCAAAACAGGGATTATGCGGAGGTTCGTCAGATTCAAAACGATATTGTGCGGCAGTATGAGGGCGACTTTGGAAAGCATGTGGATGCGCGGACTCTGCCAAGGATTCGCCTTGTATGGGACTCGGTTCCGTTACAGCTTGCCAAAGAAAATAAAAAGTTTTTCTTTGGACAGATAAAAAAGGGTGCGCGCAGCAGTGAGTACGAGATTGCAATCCAGTGGCTGGTAGATTGTGGTCTTATCTATAAAGTGAATCGCGTGAATGAACCGAATATGCCATTGAAGGCGTATAAGAGCATGAATGCATATAAGCTTTTTGTACTGGATGTGGGCTTGTTAGGAGCAATGAGCGAACTGGAAGCGGAATCTATATTAGAAGGCAACGATATTTTTATCGAATTTAAAGGAGCACTTACCGAGCAATATGTTTTGCAGCAGTTAATTTCAGATACGCGGTATAATCCATATTATTTTGGCACAGAAAAGGCAACCTTTGAACAGGATTTTCTGATTCAAAAGGGAAAGGATATTGTTCCGATCGAGGTGAAAGCCGGTGAGAATATCCGCTCGCAAAGTCTAAAAGCATATTGCGATAAATATAAGCCGAATAAGGCGGTGCGCTTTTCGACGTTAAAGTATATGGATCAGGGATGGATGGAAAATATTCCATTGTATGCGGTCTGTAATTTGTAGAAATGATGATGTCAAACTAAGGCTTTGAGAGGAAAGGAAGATGCAGGATTATGAATATATAATCCGTGGCGGTATTGGGAGCAGGGGCTGTTGGCTCTTATGTGATATGGGGTCTGTCCCTTATTCAGGAGGTTGTGGAATGGAATTAGAATCGATAACATAAGGATTGTCTTTGGGAGAGAATATGGATATAATAGGCGTGATAAGAGTATTCGGTGCCTGACAGACTGACGCACCGGCAGACAATGATCAGAAAGGAAATCAGGATTATGGCAGATAAAGAGTATGGTTTTGAGGAGACGATGGTGACATTGACCGATGAGGACGGTCTGGAGAAGGATTTCTATGTGGATGAGATCTACGAGGTAGATGGACGTCTCTATGCGGCAGTCATTCCGTCCGATGTTGAGAATGTAACGGAGTATTATGTGTTCCGGTTGATCGACCTTGGAAATGATGACTTCGAGATGGAGGATATCGAGGAAGAGGCGGAGTATGATGCGGCAGCAGATGCGTATGAGGAGATTCTGGATACAAGAATGTGGAACCGGGAGTTTGAGGGAGAGTAATCATGTCCGAGAATAACACCCCCGATTCACAGGACTCCCGCCCTTCCGTAGCGCGTCCGCTCCTCAACATCACCTCCGCCATTATCTCTGCCCTTCCGGCGGTTGATCCGCGGCTTCTCGCAGTGCCGGTGATCGCCAGTGTGGTAAATGAGATTGGTGCCTTTTTCGATGCGGCGAGCATCGAGCGGCGTCTGCATGAGCTGGAGGTTAAATTGAATGAGCAGACGGTGAGTGTGGACAGGCTGCAGGAACGGCTGGAATGTCTGGACGAGCATGGAAGATATGTGTTTCGCAACAATCTCAAACATCTGTGTCTGACGGCGTTTCCTGAGACGACAGATACCTTGATCAACAGCATGATCGCATATCTTATGGAGGATGCGCAGGAAATGGATGAGGAGATATGCGAGATTGTCTCTGCCTGCAATGCCAATGATATCCGTTTTTTGAAAAGGCTGAAGCATTTCCTCGAGAAAGGGGAGCGGACGCAACAGAATCAGAAATATATAGAGGCACAGCAGAATGCGGCACAAAGCCATGAAAACGACTCCGTGGGAGGCGGATTTTTCACGCCGACACGGTGGCAGGATCGTAATGTAATTTACGGAGAGAACACCATTTTCTGGAAGGATTTTACAAAGTTTTTCAATATGATCAATATAGATGATATGGGGCGTATTTTAAATCAGACGGCTGTGGATCGTGATGGCAACGAGAATATGGAATGGGCGTATCTGATGCGATCGCTGCTGAAATTTCAAAATCTCGGAGTTGTGCAGGTGGAATTTCGGGCGACAGTGGGGACGATCAGTGCCAATCATGTGGAGCGGTTCCATATTACATTGTTTGGGCAAAGATTGTTAAAGTACATATAAATATTGGAGAAAGATCATGAAAATTTTTGTTGACGCCGATGCCTGTCCGGTGGTAGATATTGTAGAGAAGATTGCAGGCGGTCATCATATTTCGGTGACACTTCTATGTGATACCAACCATGTGCTGCGCTCTGATTACAGTGAGGTGATTGTGGTGGGAGCAGGGGCAGATGCCGTTGATTTCAAGCTGATCAGCCTCTGCAAGAGGGATGATATCGTGGTGACGCAGGATTACGGTGTAGCCGCGATGGCACTTGGAAAGGGTGCGGCGGCGATCCATCAGTCCGGAAAGTGGTACACCAATGAGAATATCGATCAGATGCTGATGGAGCGTCATCTGAACCGCAAGGCACGCCGCTCCTCTCACAAGAATCATATCAAGGGTCCGAAAAAGCGGACAGCGGAAGATGATGAGAGGTTTCGTGATTCTTTGGAAAGGTTGGTTCAGGCAAGGCTTCGGGAGATTACTTGACAGAGAAAACAGACAGAAAGAGTAGGAAGCGATTTAATTATGAAAGGACTTTATAAATTCAACGATTTCATTGAGAGCTGGATGGCATTTGTGACGCCGTCCTGCCTGCTGTTTGGAGTGTTGTTTCCGCAGATTGCAAAGCATGGAGTGCCGTATGTGCCCTATGTCTTTGCTTTTATTACGTTTACGGGGGCACTCAAATCCCGGTTTCGCGATGTGGCAAATGTGTTTAAGGCACCATGGGCGTTGCTTGTTATCATGCTTCTGCTGCATCTTGTGATCCCGGGTGTGGCATGCGGTGTTGGAAATCTGGTCTTTCCGGATAATACGAATCTGGTGACAGGTATGGTTTTGGAGTTTGCGGTTCCGACGGCGGTGGTCAGTATGATGTGGGTGACGATCTATGGCGGCAACAGTGCACTGACGCTGGCGTTGATCGTGATCGACACGGTTCTGGCACCGTTTCTGATCCCGCTTACCCTGCGGCTTTTCGTTGGTTCCAGAGTGACGATCGACATGACACATATGATCCGCCGGTTGATCTTTATGGTGGCGGTGCCGGCACTGGCGGCAATGACGTTAAATGAGGTCAGCAGGGGGCGTGCGCAGGATACACTTCCGAAGAAGCTGGCGCCGTTTTCAAAAATGGCACTGATCTTTGTCGTCGCTTCCAATTCCTCCGGGGTGGCACCATACGTTCGTCATATGACGGTGGAGCGGCTCGAGGTGGCAGGGCTGATCCTCTGTCTGGCTGCAGGCGGCTACCTTGTCGGAATGGGGATTGCCCGTTTTATGGGACAGGACCGGGATACGCAGATCTCGATGATGTACGGAGCAGGTATGCGCAATATCAGTGCGGGAGCGGTGATCGCCACGACATCCTTTCCGGGAGAGGTGCTGTTTCCGGTGCTGATCGGCACGCTGTTTCAGCAGGTGCTTGCAGCACTGTATGGAAAAATCCTGTGCGATAATTCCGGAAAAGGACAATGATACTGTTTGCCGCCTGTATCATACTATGCGAAAAGAAATATTGTAAATTAGAAGAAAACGCAGTATAGTAAGCGTAAATTATTATAACATCACAAAAAGAAATACGAATCATTGTTACATCATCACAATGTATCGACCATGGGAAGATAGTATGATAGTAGCAATCAAAGACAACACGAGATAACGAAGGCGTTACCAAGACATTGGTAGCGCCTTTTTGATTTTATTCTTGCAGTATCGTCTTTGAAATTCGTGAAGTAAGGAGGCAGATCATGAATAAAAGTATTGGTTACATTACCGGTGAAGAATTTATGGAGCTGGCAGCCGTTCAGGGCGCCAAAGTGTTATCTGCCCCGAAATCACTTCATCGAAGGATCGGTAAAGTCAACATCTTAGAGGTGCCGGACATTGAGAAATATGTTGAGGAGGATGAGATCATTATTTCGACATTATTTCCGTTTAAAGATAATCTGGAAGAATTTATCCGACTGCTTCGCAAGCTTGCAAAACGAAATATCACAGGATTTGCGATTAAGCCAAGACGGTTTATTCAGACGATTCCGGAGGAGGTCATTATGATTGCCGGGGAATTGGATATGCTTCTGATCGAGCTGCCGGATGACACGGTATTTGCGGATGTGGTTTATGAAGCGGTTCAGAAAATTTCCAATAAATCTGTCGATCTGTTTTTGCAGATCCAGAAAAGGACCGAGGCACTTCTGCTGAAAATGAATCAAAGCAGAGACATTCTTGAGACAATGCAATGCATTGAGGAAGAGCTTGGCATTCCGTTGTTTCTCATTGATTCCATGAATAAAAGTTTTCTGACACCCGGAGCAAAAGAGCGGCTGGGAGATCTTGATTATGACGTGTGTAAGAAGATCCGCAGTAAGGCATCCGATGGCAAGATGAGCCAGCTGTTGCTGAGAAACCGGCAGGTGAAAATGTACACGATGGAGGTGCATGACCGGAATCTTTCCAGTATGCTTTTAAATCTGATCACGGGAGAACCGATTTCCGGAGTGGAGGCAGGAATCCTGGAAAACGTCGCGCAGATGCTTTTCATACAGGTTAGAAATTATCATATTATCCGGGAGCAGGCAAGAAAATATAAAGCCAATTTCCTGATCGACTGTCTCAAAGGAATTCTTGTTTATCAGCAGGATATTCTCAAATATGCGGCAGACGCAGACATTCAGATCGACAGTCAAAGTAAATACGGTGTGGCGATTTTGAATAAAGAGGAATGGCGGCCAATGCGGGAGCAGCAGATGAAATTTCTGATGCGGCAGTGGGAAAAGAAATTTTTGGTGGTTACGCTGGAGGACAATATTGTATTGATCCTGAATGAAAAGCAGCTGGAGCACCTTGAGGAGTTGTTTGAACGCTATTTTCTGCAGCAGCAGATACCGGCAGAAAATATATGCATCTATGTCAGCGATGGTGATGAGATCACCTCTCTGGCAAAGGAATATCAACAGGCACTTCTGATCAAACGGATCGCGGGACTTTGCAATCTGAAAAGGGCAGTGATCCGGTATCGGGATCTGGGAAGCTACACGGTTCTGTCACTGCTTCCGATGGAACACCCGGAAATCCTCAGGATGGAGGAACGTTTTGTAAAACCGATCCGGGAATATGACACAGCGCATAACACAAAGCTTTTGGAAACGCTGAGTACCTATTTTGGGACAGAGCAAAATCTTCGTGAAACGGCAGCGTGTATGTATACGCATTACAACACGATCAGTTACCGGATGGAGAAGATCAGGGAACTGCTTGCACTTCCGAAATGGGATGCGGAGATCCAGTTGCAGTTACAGATTGCATTGAAACTGTGGAACATGAATTTCAAAGATAGAAATGAGGCGGCAAGATGAAGATAAACAAATTTAATCCAATCATTAAGACAAATCAATTGAAGATCCGGTTTGGTGATTTTGTAGCAAATCAAAATATCAACTTGTCCGTATATGCCGGACAGATTCAGTCGATCGTTGGAGAAAACGGTGCCGGCAAAAGCACATTGATGAAAATGCTTTACGGTACATATAAGCCGACATCGGGAGAAATCTTAGTGGACAGGGAACGGGTTCATATGACGCCGCAGATCGCAATGCGGCTTGGCATCGGTATGGTGTTTCAGGACTTTCGGATCATCCCGGCATTTACCGCGTTTGAAAATATCATGATGGCACTTCCGAAGGAGAAAAGAAAACGTCCGAAGGAAGAGATCAAGAAGGAGATTTGTGAGATCTCACAGAAATATAAGATTCCGGTTGATCCGGATATGCTGGTCGGTCAGATGGATCTGGGACAAAGACAGCGGGTGGAGATCATCAAGGTATTGATGATGGGGAAAATGCGTGTACTGATTTTTGATGAGCCAACCAGTGTGCTGACACAGCAGGAGGCACAGGAATTTATCAAAATGCTTCAGTCTATGCGCGATGACGGTTATGCGATCCTTCTGATCACCCACAAGCTCCATGAGGTTATGGCATGCTCCGATGTGATCACCGTGCTTCGCCATGGCGAGATCGTTGAGAAGGAAGAGAAAGAAAACGGCTACGATCAGGAGCGGCTGATCTCGAAAATGATGGGTGGCGAGGTGACGATCCACACCGATTATGAGGATCAGAAAAAGGTCTTTGAAAAGGAAGAGGTTCTTTTGGAAGGAAAGGACATGAGCATCTACAATGCACAGCACCGGGAGTTGATCCGGCACGGCAATCTGACCATGAAAGCCGGCGAGATCATCGGTCTGGCAGGAATTTCAGGACGAGGACAGCGAGAGCTTCTTGAGACATTGTTTGGTGTCAATGTCCTGAAAATGGGACAGCTTACGATCGCCGGCAAGGATATGACAAAGTCCTCGATCCGGGACAGGATCGAAGCGGGAATGGCACTTGTATCGGAGGATCCAAAGAGAGATAATGTCGTCGCCGGAATGAAGATTTATGAGCATTTCGCTTTGAACGGACCGGAGATTTCCTATAAAAAGGTTGGAATCAACTGGAAGGATCTGACCGATAAGATGGACACATCCAAAGCCGTAAAGGAGCTTGGTGTTCCGGAGAAAACAAGAGAGCTTGCGACACTTTCCGGTGGAAATATACAGCGTTGTATGCTGGCAAGAGCCGTGATGAAGCAGCCGAAGATCCTTTTGGCAAGCTATCCGAGCCGCGGACTTGATGTCGGAACCGTGGAGATGGTTCATCAGACATTGGTGGAATTAAGAAATCAAGGCTGCAGCATTCTTCTTGTTTCTGAGGATCTGGAGGAGCTGTTATCTGTATCTGACAGCATTGTCGTGATCAGCGGGGATACCCTGACGGAGAAGTTAGATCCGAAGACAACATCGGCACTGGAAATTGGAGATCTGATGATAGGAGGAAAAGAGCATGAAAGATAAAACGGAATCAATCAAACAGGCGTTGCTTACAGTGCTCGCGTTGGCAGTGATGGTCGTAATATTCGGCGTTTTCCTGATGACTCAGGGCGTCAATCCCATTCAGATCTATGGGGATATGATCGTGTCCACGCTGGGTAATTCTTACGGAATCGGGCAGGTTGTTGTGAAATCGTCTCCATTCATTATGGTTGCCGTGGCGACTGCGATCTCCGCAAAGGCAGGACTGGTCAATGTCGGCGGGGAAGGACAACTCGCGATCGGTGCTCTGCTTGCAACGTTTGTGGCGGTCTTTGTTGCAAAATCCATGCCGGGTCCGGTTGGAATCCTTCTGATGCTTGTGGCAGGAGCGCTTGGTGGAGCGGTATGGAGCGGACTTGCCGGACTGATGAAGGTCAAAGCGGGAATGAATGAAACGCTGACCACGGTAATTATGAATTACATAGCATATGATATTGTTAGTTTCTTTGTATATGGCATCCTCAAGGATCCGGAATCCTTCAGCTGGCCGATGTCCCCGGAGATTGCAGATAAGCTCCGGCTGCCGGAGATCTATGTTGGTGTAAGCATCGGAATCTTCGGTGCTGTGGCGGTGGCAATTGTCACCTGGCTTGTTTTAAAGAAAAGCGCCTGTGGCTTTCGGCTTCGTGTGATCGGCGGAAATGCAGAGGCGGCAAAGCATGCAGGATTTTCAGTGGCGAAGATCCAGATGGCTGCCATGTTGATCTCCGGTGCAATTTCCGGAATCGCAGGTATGGTAGAGATTGCCGGAGTTGAAGGAAGACTTCGTACGACAACCGGCGTAAATTATGGATATTACGGTTTCCTGGCAGCATGGATGGCATGGAACAATCCGCTGGCAGCGATCATTACCTCCGTGGTGATCGGATTCCTGTGTGTAGCGGGTAACGTGTTGGAGCAGTCCAGTGGTCTTCCATCCTCCGGAACCAAGATTTTGATGGCACTCGTTTTACTTGGCATTTTGTGGAAAGGAAAGGGGCGTAAGAAATGTTCATAACATCTTTATTATCTGGAGCAATCCAGTGTGGTACCTCCGTTCTCTATGGCATTTACGGTGAGACGGTAACCGAGCGTGTGGGCGTGATCAACCTTGGCACCGAAGGCTGTATGGTGGTCGGAGCTCTTGCGGCATATGTGTGTACCTATCACACAAAGTCCCCGCTTCTCGGTATTTTGATGGCGGCAATCGGTGGCGGTGTCCTTGCACTGCTTCATGCGATCCTGGTCATCGGCAGAAAAGCTAATCAGCTTGCGACAGGTCTTACGATCATGTTTCTGGGGCTTGGTCTTACGTCGTTTCTGGGACAGCAGTACGTCAGCGTTTCCATTGATGGACTTAGCATGATACCGATTCCGGTTCTGTCCGGGATTCCGGTCATAGGAACAGCGCTGTTTAATCAGGACATTCTCGTATATGTTTCTTATATACTCTGTCCGTTGCTTTGTTATCTGTTGTTTAAGACAAGACTGGGATTGTTACTTCGGGCAACCGGCGAGGACGAGGAGGTTGTATTTGCCTATGGTGCAAACCCGAAGCTGTTACGTTATATTGGTGTCGTGCTTGGCGGTATGATCTCTGCGATCGGCGGAGCGCAGCTTGCCATTGCTTATACACATACATGGATTGAAAATATGACAAACGGTCGTGGCATTATCGCGGTAGCTCTTGTCGTGCTTGCCGGATATCATCCGAAGAAAGCGATGATCGGTGCCTACATTTTCGGTGGCGCACAGGCGTTGCAGCTTTTACTGCAGGCACAGGGCGTTCATATTTCCACATTCATCCTGCAGATGTTTCCGTATCTGTTCACAATCTGCGCATTGTTCTTTGCATCCCGCAAGAAGGTTCAGGCAATGCCTGCAGAATTAAAGAAGATTATTGAGAGCTCTGCGAATTCGTAGAACTTAAGATAAATAATTAAGAAAAGAGAGGTAATCACTATGAAAAAGAAAATCTGGAAAAAATTGATGTCAGTCGTCCTCTGCGGTGCCATGGTATTTTCGATGGCGGGCTGCGGAAATACCGGTGGAACAAACAGTTCCAGTGAAGCGGATTCTTCTGCGAAAACAAGCTCTGAGAAAACAGACAGCAAGAAAACAACCGTAGGTTTTATCTTTGTCGGAGCAAAAGATGATTACGGATACAATCAGGCGGCATACAATGCCAGCGTAGCCGTTGAGAAGCATTTTGGTGATCAGATTCAGGTGCTGCGTCAGGAAAATGTACCGGAGACCGAGGAGGCATCCAGAGCTCTGGAGCAGATGATCCAGAAGGGTGCAACCGTGCTCTTCCCGACATCCTACGGACATCTTGAGCCGGCAATGGATGTGGCAAAGAAATATCCGGATGTTACATTTTTCCATCAGGGCGGTTTAAAGACAATGGATAATCTTGGAACCTATTTCGGAACCATCTGGCAGAGCTTTTATCTTTGTGGTATCGCCGCAGGTGCCAATACAAAATCAAATAAGCTTGGTTTCGTGGCATCCTTCCCAATCCCACAGGTTCTTGCAAATATCAACGCCTTTGAACTGGGTGCAAAATCAGTGAATCCGGATGCGACAACCTCTGTCATCTTTACCGGAAGCTGGAGTGATCCTGCATTGCAGACAAGCTCCGCCAACACATTGATCGACAAGGGCATTGATGTTATCGCGCAGCATCAGGACAGTACGAAGACAATCGTTGAGCTTTGTGAGCAGAAGGGTGTTTACTGTGTCGGCGATCACGCAGATGCGTCAGAGCTTGCACCAAATACATGGCTGACCGGTGCTGTATGGCATTGGGATGACCTGTTCATCGATATGGTACAGACTGCGATCGACGGTAAGTTCGACGGAAGCAAATATGATGGAAAATATCGTGGTGGTCTGAAGGAGGGCGTAGTAGATATCGCTCCGTTTGGTAAGAGCGTATCAGAGGATACCCAGAAGAAGATCGAAGAGGAAAAGGATAAGATGATCAATGATGATTATAATCCATTCAGCGATGAGATCAAGGATCAGAAGGGCAATATCGTCTGCAAGAAGGGTCAGACACTGACCATTGATGAGATCGAGTCTATGGATTATCTGGTCGATGGTGTGATCGGAAGCACAAAATAAAGAAATAATTCAGATCGGGGAGCTGCTTCTTATGACAATGTGGGAGGCAGCTTTTCCCGTAAACAGAGAGGAACGGTGATTATGATGTATATAAATTCGGAACCTTACAAGTGGCCTTATAACGGAGATCTCAGAGCAGACAACACCGCACTGATGATCATTGATATGCAGACGGATTTCTGCGGAGAGGGTGGTTATGTGGATGCCATGGGATATGATATTTCCCTGACGAGGCGTGCGATCGAGCCGATCAAAAGGCTGCTTGCGGCAGCCAGAAAGGTGGAGGGTCTGACGATCATCCACACCAGAGAGGGGCATCGTCCGGATCTGTCGGATCTTCCGGAAAATAAGCGCTGGAGAAGCGCACAGATCGGCGCGGAAATTGGCGCAAAGGGACCGAAGGGAAGGATTCTTGTCCGTGGAGAAGAAGGCTGGGATATCATTCCGGAGCTTTATCCGAAGGAGGGCGAGATCATTATTGACAAGCCGGGCAAGGGAAGCTTTTGTGCGACAGATCTGGAGCTGATCCTTCGTCAGAAGGGCATTGAAAATATTATTCTGACCGGAATCACTACGGATGTCTGTGTTCACACAACGATGCGCGAGGCAAACGACCGCGGTTTTGAGTGTGTGATTCTTGAGGACTGCACCGGAGCCACTGATTTTGGCAATCATCAGGCAGCGATCAAAATGGTCACGATGCAGGGTGGCGTCTTTGGTGCCGTGTCTGACTCGGCAAGTGTGATTGAGGCGTTGGAGAAGCTGGCAGGAGAATAGCAATAAAAGATTTGTTGGCATAGGAAAGGATGTATTGGAATGATAGTAGATGCAAAACCATATGAATATACCTTTGATCCGGAGAAGACGGCACTTCTTGTGATCGATATGCAGAGAGATTTCTGCGAGCACGGCGGCTTCGGAGAGATGCTTGGCAATGACATTTCTGAGGTGACGGCAATTATACCGCAGGTTGGTAAAGTGATCGATCATTGCAGAAGTCTTGGCATGCCGGTGATCTATACAAAGGAAGGTCATCTGCCGGATCTGTCGGACTGTCCACCGAGTAAGCTGCGCCGCTCGAAGAAGCAGGGCGCTGGGATTGGTGATATGGGACCGATGGGACGGATCATGATCCAGGGGGAGCCGGGCAATGACATTGTGCCGGAGCTTTATCCGAAGGAAGAGGATATCGTGATCCATAAATGTGGTAAGGGCTCTTTCTATAAGACAGCCCTGGAAGATAATCTGCAGGAAAAGGGAATTGAATCGCTGATCGTGACCGGTGTAACGACGCATGTCTGTGTGCAGACCACGATCCGTGAGGCAAACGACCGAGGATACGAATGTCTGTTGATCGAGGATGCCAGTGCGGCATATGATCGTGCCGATCATCTGGCCTCTCTTCAGATGATCACGCAGCAGGGGGCGATTTTCGGATGGACTGCGGATACGGAGTCCTTGTTAAAGGCGTAGAAGAGAAAATGGTCTGTCCGAAAAAACGGACAGTATTTGGAGGAAACATGAACGAAGAGGAAATCGTAGAGCTTGCGGTCTGTGGACTGCACATGAGAGGCTTTGCGCTGGAACATCAGCTTACCGGACTGGGAGCAGTTTATGACAGAACCGACCACACAGCACCGGTTTACCGTATGGTTAGGACAGCGACAGAGCCGGAGAAACCAATGCTTGTCTGTACGCAAAACGGGACAGAGCTTGAGGTGGAGGTCTGGCGCATTGCATTGTCCCGGATCGGAAGTTTTCTGCAGATGATACCCGCGCCGCTTGGGCTTGGTAAGATGCGTCTGCAGGACGGGCAGGAAGTGATCAGCTTTGTCGGTCAGGCGGGGGCAGAGGAAGGTCTTACGGACATATCCCGCTATGGCGGCTGGCGGTATTATGTGCAGGAAACACAGAAATTGTCATAAAGACATAAAATGGGTGGTGAGAAACTGTGGCATCTCCACAAGGAAATCACCGGGGCGTATTGTTATCATAAGACTATAAGATATGAAAAAATACACAGGAAAGGAATGTTGTTTATGGAAGAAAAACATCTGACCATTGCATCGGTGAAGGCAGCATATCAGAGTGGAGAGAAAACGCCGACAGGATTGATGCAGGAAATCATAGAAAAAGCAAAGAAATACAGCGATAAAAATATCTGGATCATTGAGCCGGATATGGAACGGATCCGTCCGTACATAGAGAAGCTTGGAAAGATGGATTTTGGCAAAAAGCCATTGTGGGGAATTCCGTTTGCGATCAAGGATAACATTGATCTGGCAGGGACTCCGACGACGGCAGGATGCAAGGCATACACTTATGTGCCGGAGGAGAGCGCCACGGTGGTTGACCGTCTGATCAAAGCCGGAGCGATCCCAATCGGTAAAACAAATCTGGATCAGTTTGCAACAGGACTTGTCGGAACAAGAAGTCCTTATGGGGAGGTTTCAAATGCGCTGAAGCCTGAGCTAATCAGCGGCGGTTCCAGCTCCGGTTCGGCAGTGTCGGTTGCACTTGGAATGGCATGCTTTTCCCTGGGAACAGACACCGCGGGAAGCGGACGTGTCCCGGCGGCATTAAATCATCTGACCGGCTTTAAGCCGACCTGTGGCGCATGGCCGTTAAAGGGAGTTGTTCCGGCATGTGCAAGTCTTGACTGCGTCACTGTTTTTGCGGATTCCGTGGAGGAGGCAATGAAGGTGGACGAGGTCGTACGTGGGCTGGATGAATCCGACCGTTGGTCGAAGGATGTGTCCCGAAAAGAGGACAAGCTTCCGGAATGTATTTACCTGCCGGAGCAGGAACCGGAGTTCTACGGACCATATGACGTGCAGTACAAAGCAGCATGGGACAAGACGATTTCCTTCCTGAAGCAGACGGGCTGCAAGGTGCAGAGAGTGGATCTTAGCTTTTATCAGAAAGCGGCGCTTCTGTTGTATGGAGGTCCCTGTGTGGCGGAGCGCTGGTGTGATCTGGGAGATTTTGTAAAAGCGCACAGCGAGGATATCTTCCCGGTGACAAGAGAGATTCTTATGACCGGTGACCGCCCGGATTACACGGCGGCATATCTGTATGATACGATGCATGAACTGATGGAATACAAGAGACGTTCCCGGAATCTGCTGAAGGATGCCGTCATGATCTTTCCGACCTGTGCGGGAACTTACACAAGAGATCAAGTGCGGCGCGATCCGATCAATACCAACAGCGATATGGGAAAATATACCAATCACTGCAATCTGCTCGATATGAGTGCGATCGCTGTTCCGGGCATTGATGCCGGAGAAGATCTTCCGTTTGGAATCACGATTTTCGGGCTTGCCGATGCAGAGCATAAGATCGTGGCGGTGGCAAAGAAGTGTCGTGCCTATGCGTAAGCGTAATGCAAAACGGTATTTGCAGGCGGAAGAAATTTTCGTTCCACAGTCTTCTGTGGAAGGAGAAGCATCTGATGTGAATTTATGCAGCCAAAATCTGTCAGATTGTGAAAAAGTCACGACGGGAAATGTTCTGCTTTCCGGAAGGATCCATTCGGTATTTCATCATGTGATCAATGTTGTGACAGAGCAGGGGACGCTTTTCTCATTGGTGAATCAGGGGACAGAAACCTTTGCGGGAGCCATTTCTCTTGTGGAGGATATAGATTTGAAAACCCTGCTGCTTAAGGCAGGAGATCCGGTTGTCTGGCAGACGGATATGATCTGTCTTGGCAGCTTAGTTCATATTTCGCTGGATCATGTGCAGGTCCAAACAGTTCCTTATGTCCCTGAAATCGGACAGAACATTTCCCGACAGACCATAAGTCGGATCAGTCATCTGGTGGAAATATACGGCAATAAAAGCAGTCTTTACGATGCGTTATTTGATCAGCCGTATCTGGATGAATATGGAAGAATGTTTCGGGAGAGGCTGCATCGTCTGCAGGCGGCTCTGGCAGCCGGGACGGCTTTGGAGAATCGAAAAACCGGCACCGGTCAAGTGGCTGCAGAGACTCAGAAGGCTTGCACAGATCAAGTGGTACCGGCAGATCAGAATGCTTGTACAAGTCAGAGGTGTTTTGATTATGATTATCAAAGCAAGATCCGGCAAGCGGTATCCGGCTTTCTGGGGCTTGGAATCGGTATGACACCATCGGGAGATGATTTCCTGTGCGGATTGTTTGCGGCAGCTTACGCGAGAGGAGATTCCTGGCGCAGGGCGATGGATATGGATCGATACCGGGACTGGATCCGTGGAAGTACCGGCGCAGTCAGCAGTGCCATGCTGGAAAATGCCTGGCGTGGTCTGGTGAGAAGGTCTCTGTGGCAGTTATTTGATGCAATGGCACAGGGGGACTGGGAGGTGCAGAAAAGAGCCGTACATAATGTGATCCGTTATGGAAGCACATCGGGAACCGATATGATGTGCGGCGTTTTGTTTGGACTTTCGGGAGGAACAAATATATGAAGAAATATATTGAGATACGCAAAAATGAATATTATGATTCCGTGACGCTGATGTCGCTGTCAGCGCAGATCAAAAAGCGGGATGATGTGGACAATATCGTGGTGTCCATGGGAACCGCAATGAACAAAGAGCTTTTGGAGCACGTTGGTCTAAGCAGCGATGAGGTGGAAAGCTGTGATGAAAATGATCTGATGATCGCTTTTGAGATTTCCGATAGCACAGAGGAAGAGGAGATAAAGCAGGAGATCGAGCACAGACTGAAGGGCGATGAGAGCGGTAAGGAGCATCAGAAAGAAAATTATACTAGCCTGAAACAGGCGATGTCGCAGGAAGAGGAGGCGGATCTGGTTGTGATCTCTGTTCCGGGAGAATACGCCGGACGTGAGGCGAGAGTGGCTTTAAAGGCAGGAAAAAATGTCATGCTTTTCAGCGATAATATTACGGTCATGCAGGAAAAAGAACTGAAGGAACTGGCGCATGAGAAGGAGCTGCTTTTGATGGGTTCCGATTGTGGGACATGTCTGATTAATGGAGTGGGACTCTGCTTTGCCAATCAGGTCAATGCCGGAGATATCGGTATCGCCGGGGCATCCGGAACCGGAATGCAGGAGGTAATGACGCTGATCAGTGAATATGGTGGCGGTATTTCCAATGCGATCGGAGTCGGCGGTCGGGATCTTAGCCGGGAGATTGGCGGGATCATGATGAAGGATGCGCTTCGTTTGCTGCAGGCAGATGAGCGGACAAAGATCATTGTTATGGTGTCCAAATTACCGGACAGTGAAGTGTTTGAGCAGATCCGGGAACTGATCCGTGAAGAGCTGACCAAACCGGTGGTTCTTGCGATCACAAACAGAGAGCCGGTCGAGGTTTCCGAAGAAAATGTGATTGTAGCAGAATCCCTGCAGGAAGCAGCGGCAAAGGCAGTTGAGCTTTCCCGTGGAACCGTGGTTCTTCCGTGCGAAAATATTATTGCGGATACCATCTCTTTTTCACCGAAACAGAAATATATTCGCGGACTTTATTGTGGCGGTACCCTGTGCGCAGAGAGCTTCTATTATCTGCAGAATAAGTTAAAGGACGTATATTCCAATGTTTCCCATGAGGAATCTTCAATGTTGAAGGATGTGTTTGCGAGTCATGGAAATGTGCTTTTGGATCTTGGTGACGATCAGTTTACGAATGGAAGACCGCATCCGATGATGGACCCGACGATTCGCAATGAAAGAATTCTCGAGGAATGTAAGGATCCGGAGACAGCAGTAGTTTTGCTTGATTTTGAACTGGGATATGGCTCCGGTGCAGATCCTGTCGGAGGGACGATCGACACGATCCGGGAAGGAAAAAAACTTGCGGCAGAAAAAGGACGCGAGGTGGTTTTTGTGACGTATGTGTGCGGGACAAAAGCAGATTCGCAGAATAAAGCGCAGCAGAAAAAGCTGTTGGAGGATGCGGGCTGCATGGTTGCGGAGAGCAATATCGAGGCAGTGAAGCTTGCCTGTGAACTCGTGTCGGCACAATAAATAAACAGACATATGCAGAGCTGTTTGTTTGCCGGAATTGTGTGGGAAAGGATGGTGCATCAGATGAATCCAATATTAAACAAGGATAAAATATCTATTATAAATGTAGGACTGAAACGGTTTGAGGAGGACATGGAGGCACAGGCGGCAACGGTCTGTCAGGTAGACTGGAAGCCGGTTGCGGGCGGTAATAAGGAAATTCTTGCCGCATTGGATGCGATCGAACCGCTGCGTGACAAAATTGCGCAGGCGAATGCGGAGGTGATCGCAAGGATCCGTGCGGCAAAGCCGATGCTGGTTGATATCCGTCCGGCACTGGAATGTATTCCGGGAATGACCAAGACGACGATTCTTCATTCCGGACCGGATATTGACTGGGATGAAATGTGTGGCCCGATGCGCGGAGCTGTGATCGGAGCCGTGATCTATGAGGGGCTGGCTTCCGATGCCACTGAGGCGGAGAAGATCATCGAAGAAGGAAAGATTACCTTCGGAGCATGTCACAGCTATCATGCCGTGGGTCCGATGGCAGGAGTGATCTCCCCATCCATGCCGGTTCATGTGATCAAGGATATGACCAATGGCACATATGCATACTGTAACGTGAATGAGGGACTTGGAAAGGTGCTTCGTTTCGGAGCATATTCCGAGGAAGTATTAAACCGCCTTGCATGGATCCGGGATGAATTTGCGCCGGCGCTTCATAAGGCACTTGCTCTGACGGACGGCATTGATATTCAGTTGATCACGGCGCAGGCACTGCAGATGGGCGATGAGTGTCACAACAGAAATAAAGCGGCGACAAGTCTTTTCTATAAGCAGATCAGTCTGCTTCTTCTGCAGGCAGTGGAGGATAAAGAGGTGCTTGAGAGAGTGCTCTCATTTATTGCGGGAAACGATCACTATTTCCTCAATCTGTCGATGCCGGCATGTAAGATCTGTCTGGCGGCAGGACAGGGCGTAGAATATGCAACCGTGCTCACGGTTATGGCACGAAACGGTGTCAATTTCGGTATTAAGGTCAGCGGTCTTCCGGAGGAGGAATGGTTTGAGGGAGAGTCCAACTATATTGAGGGACTTTACTTCCCGGGCTACGGCAAAGAGGATGCAAACAGAGATATCGGAGACAGCGCGATCACAGAGACGATGGGGATCGGCGGCTTCGCCATGGGCGGCGCTCCGGCAATTGTACAGTTCGTTGGAGGAACAACGGATGATGCGCTGGCAGTGTCCAGAAAAATGTACAGTATCTGCGTGGACAGTAACCCGGCATATGCTCTGCCAAGCCTGAATTTCAAGGGAAGTGCAATGGGAATTGATATGCTTAAGGTGATCGAGACGGGGATCCTTCCGATCATCAATACCGGAATCGCCCATAAGAATGCAGGCGTAGGACAGATCGGTGCGGGAATTGTTTCTCCGCCAATGGAATGCTTCTATAAGGCGCTGCTTGCTTATGTCCGCAAGTATACTTCTGGAAATGAATAGGAATGATGCACATGAGTACATATGTAATAGCAATTGGTGGGAACGCGCTGGCACAGAATGCCGGAGATCTGGACCGGATCCTTCGTGAGATCGCTGTGGCAGCAGTCGATTTTGCGGTGAAGGGTCATCATATCGTGCTGGTTCATGGAAACGGACCGCAGATCGGTAATCTTGTGATCCAGAATGAAGCGGCACGCCCGGTCATCCCGGAAAATTCCATGGATGAGTGTGTGGCAATGACGCAGGCAATGATCGGATATCCGTTGCAGCAGCACATTTATAATGAACTGCAGACAAGAAAAAGTGATCTGCAGGTAGCTACAATCGTGACACAGGTATTGGTGGATCGGGATAAGCTGGAAAGCCTCAAGCCGACCAAACCGATCGGACCGTTTTATACGAAGGAGCAGGCACGGCAGATCGCAGAGGAAACCGGCATGGTGATGGCGGAGGATTCCGGGCGGGGCTACCGCCGGCTGGTTGCATCTCCAAAGCCGGAAGGGATCGTGGAGATCGATACGATCCGCAGACTGTTAGATGCCGGTGCGATCGTGATCAGCGGTGGCGGCGGAGGCATCCCGGTTGTGCGGGAAGCTGATGGAAGCCTGCAGGGAGTCAGTGCTGTGATCGACAAGGATTTCACAGCGGAGCAGATCGCCTGTGACACCGGTGCAGATGAATTGCTTATTCTGACCGGCGAGGAATATGTTTCTGTAAATTATGGCACTCCGGATCAGCGTGCACTGCATCAGGTGACGCTGCAGGACATGGAAACATATATTGAGCAGGGACAGTTTCCGGAGGGTAGCATGCTTCCGAAGGTGCAGGCGGCAAAACGCTTTGTCACTCACCGGCAGGGCGGAACGGCAGTCATCGGATCACTGACCCGAATATGGGACATACTCGATGGCACCAGCGGAACGAGAATACAATGCGGGTAAGCACTTTAGTCCCTTCCTTCTCCCCTCAGAACCTGATCAAACAAACGCGCATTTTCTAATGTCATTTCCAGAGGACAGACCGCACTTTCGGTTTGTCCTTTTTGTATACAGGAAATTACTTCTTTTGCTTCATAATAAAATCCGTTTTCTTCGCCCTCATGGAAATCTTCCACCAGACGGTCGTTCAGATCATAGAGTCTGGCACGGTTGCCGAAATGGATCTTAGGAATGTGAATGTAGCCGTCGCTTCCGTAAAGGTAGGCATCCTCCGGCATTTTGGTCGTGAAGGAGCATTGGATGTTGGCGATGCAGTGCTCCAGCTGAAGATTTAAGCTGACCATATCATCAACGCCGGTTGGATAGTCCTTTTTCAGAAATTGCATGGCAAGGATTTTCTGGTCGGCATAGTAGGGCAGAAGCTCCATCGGATAGATGCCGATGTCGTACAGGGAACCGCCGCCAAGCTCCGGATAAAACAAACGTCTGCTGTATTCCTTATCTGCTTTCCAGCCGATATTTGCCTGCATCAGATGAAGCTCGCCGATGCGGCCGTCCCGGATCCACTGGCGAACGCGTGTGGACTTTGGCAGAAAACGTGACCACATTCCTTCCATCAAAAATAAATGCTTTTCGCGTGCAAGATCAATGACCTCCCGGGCCTGTGCGCCTGTCTGCGTCATTGGCTTTTCGCAGATAACATGCTTGCCCGCCAGAAGACATGCCTTGATATTGTCATAATGTGCATTGGAAAGTGTTGCGATGTAGACCACATCAATGTCCGGATCGGCAAGCAGTTTTTCGTAGCTGTCATAATATAAAGAAAGTGATTCCTTCTTGGCCCACGCTTTGGCGCGCTCCATGGACTTGCTTGCAACTGCAGTGACGTCTGCCTCTGTTGTCATGCGGACTGCTTCGATAAATTTATGTGCAATATTTCCTGCACCGATTATTCCAAAATGTAACATAATATCTTTCTATCCTTTCTGAAAATGGAGAACTAAACCGCTCATTTCTACAAAAATAAATCCCCATCCATTATAACAGATGGGGATTCGTTTTGATACGCCCTTCGGCGTAAATATCCAAGCTTATCCGAGCAAAGCCTTATCCGAATCAAACTCTTCTCCGGATACTTCCTCAAATTTCACTAAAAGATCCTCTACGGTGAGACGTTTCTTCTCCTCGCCGGAAATATTCAGGATCACACGTCCGTTGTTCATCATGATCAGACGGTTGCCGTGTGCGATCGCATCACGCATGTTGTGTGTGACCATCATAGCGGTCAGGTGATTCTCCTCGATGATCTTATCGGTGAGGGCAAGCACCTTTGCCGCTGTCTTTGGATCTAATGCAGCGGTGTGTTCGTCCAGAAGCAGAACCTTCGGCTTCTTTAAGGATGCCATCAGCAGAGTGACTGCCTGACGTTGTCCACCGGACAACAGACCGACCTTTGAGGTCATACGATCCTCGAGACCAAGATCGAGAGTCTTTAACAGCTCGTGGAACTGAGTCTTCTCCTTCTTGGAGATACCCCAGCCAAGACCACGTCTCTGACCACGGCGGGCTGCCAGTGCAAGGTTCTCATCGATCTGCATGGTTGCAGTGGTTCCGGTCATCGGATCCTGGAACACACGGCCAAGGAATGTGGCACGCTTAAATTCAGGAAGTCCTGTGACGTCTACACCATCGATCAGGATAGAACCTTCATCAACCGGCCAGGAGCCTGCGATGGCATTGAGCATCGTTGACTTGCCGGCACCGTTTCCACCGATGACGGTGACGAAATCGCCTTCGTCAAGAGTCAGATCTACGCCATTTAAGGCGTGCTTCTCGTTGATCGTGCCAAGGTTGAAGGTTTTATGTACATTACGAATCTCTAACATTTATTTGCCCTCCTTTGCTGACGCACTGCTTAAAGCCGCTGCAGAACGCTTTCCGGCTTTCTTGAAGGAGCTTTTGCTCTTTCCTTTCAGATACGGAACTGCAAGGAAGACTGCAACAATGATCGCTGTGAACAGCTTCAGATCATCACTAGGCATCTTCAGCCAGAGAACGATACCGATAACGATATAGTAGATGATACCGCCGAGTACCACGAAGGTAAGGCGTCCCTTGAAGTCCATGTGCTTTCCGAGGATCGCATCACCGAGAACCTCGCCGATGATCACGGCTGCGAGACCGATAACGATGCCGCCGCGTCCCATGTTGACATCGGAGAAGCCGGAATACTGTGCCAGAAGTCCGCCGGACAGAGCAACGATTCCGTTGGAGAGGGCAAGACCGATCAGCTTCATCGTGTCGATGTTGATTCCCTGTGCCTTACTCATGGCCGGATTGCATCCGGTCGCACGGATCGCAGAACCCTGCTCAGTACCGAAATACCAGTAGAGAAGTGCGATGAGAACGATTGCAAATATTGCGCCAACAATAATCGCATGGGTCAGCTGGCGGGAAGAAATGATCAGGTTATACTTGTCAATACTGAGTGCCTGGTTTGCATGACGATCCATGATATTCAGGTTGATCGAATACAGCGCGATCTGTGTCAGGATACCGGCAAGGATCGGTGGAATACCGAGCTTGGTATGTAACAGACCGGTGCAAAGTCCGGCAAGAAGTCCAGCGATGCAGGCACAGAGAAGTGAAACCCAGATGCTGTGACCATTGATGGTCATCATAACGGTAACGGCTCCGCCGGTTGCGAAGGAACCGTCAACGGTCAGATCGGCAAAATCAAGCAGGCGGAATGTGATGTATACGCCGAGTGCCATGATACCCCAGATCAGACCCTGTGCAATATTGCCCGGAAGCGCATTCGTAAATGCGACCGGATTCAATGTTGCGAAATAATTTAATAAAGACATGTTAATCCTCCAATACGCCAAAATTATTTGGTAGAAAGCTTTTCATAATCATCCGGTACAGTTACCTTCAGATCGTCAGCGCGGTCTGCAATATATTCCTTTGTGAACTTAGGAGCTGCCTTAACTTCCATCTTTGTGATGTCAGCGCCGTTTACGAGAATGTCATAAGCCATCTCCCCTGTCTCGTATCCGAGATCATAGTAGCTGATAGAAAGTGTTGCAACACCACATCCCTTTGCAATACCTTCCTCACCGGCGAAGATCGGAGTCTTAGCAGGACCGGCTACGTTGTTGATCGCCTCTGTACAGGATGCTGCTGTATTATCGGTAGGAATGTAGATTACATCAGATGCGTCACATGCGCTCTTTGTAACGGAAGCAACATCATTGGAATCTGCGAAGGTGTACTCTTTGATCTTGTAGCCCTCATCTTCCAGATACTTTGTGATCGTTGTAGACTGGTAAATACTGTTTGGCTCAGAAGAGCAGTAGATAATACCGATGTTCTTGGCATCCGGGAAAAGCTCCTTGATGCATTTGGCCTGCTGATCCAGTGGAGCAAGGTCGGTTGTTCCGGAAACGTTCTTGCCGGTTACGCCGTTCCAGTCAGAAATATCAAGAGCAGTACCATAGTCTGTAACAGAGGTACCAAGTACCGGAATACTGTCTGTTGCGGAAACAGCAGCCTGAAGAGCGGCTGTTGCATTACCTAGGATCAGATCATAGTTGTTAGTTACGAATGATGTACAGATGGTAGAACATGTCGGTGCGTCACCGGCTGCGTTCTGCTCATCGAATTTAACCTTATCGCCGAGCTTATCCTTCAGGGCCTTCTTGAAGCCGTCTGTAGCAGCGTCAAGAGCTTCGTGCTGTACGAGCTGGCAGATACCGATGGTATAAGTCTTGCCTGATTTGTCTGCTGTAGAATCAGAACCGCCGTTAGTAGTTGCGGAATTGCCGCAGCCTGCAAGTCCAACGACCATTGTCGAAGCGAGCGCTACGGATAAAAGTTTCTTGAATGTCTTTTTCATAGTTAGATTTCCTCCTTGATGTTGCCGGTACGCAGAACGGTGAGATCCTGCTGTACCAAATAATGTGTGCAATTGTATAAATTATAGGGTTTTACGGGAAATAAGTCAATATTAGATAATACACTGGTATTTTTTCAAAATATGAATTACAATAATAAAATATAAGAAGAAAATGATGCAGGAACAAAAGCAGACAGTGATGAGGAAGTTCGTAGCATCAATCAGCAATAAAGTTAAAATACGGGTAGGGGGACAACGAACAGATGAGTGACAGCAGGGAACGAGAGAAGAGTTCGCTAAATGGGACAGAGCGTACAGGGTCAGGGCGAGGTACATTGCCGGAGGGAACCGTCTTAAATGGACGCTATAAGCTGGAAAAGGTGCTCGGCAGAGGGGGCTTTGGAATTACCTACAAGGCGCTTGATATGAATGTGCAGGTGGATGTTGCCGTGAAGGAATATCTGACCGAACCGGGAGAAGAGCCGGAGCGTGCCGTGCGCGAGGCACAGATTTCGGCATCCCTTTATGATCTGGAGGGAATCGTGGCAGTACGCGATTACTTTATCGATCGGGGGATTGCCTATATTGTGATGGAATATGTCCAGGGCATCAGCATTAAGCAGTACATTGCGCAGCATGGACGTATGGATGGGAAAGAGGTTCTTGCGGGCATGAAGCCGCTTCTCAAGTCGATCCGGAGGATTCATGAGAAGGGGATCGTTCATCGGGACATCAGTGCGGACAATCTGATGATCACGCAGGATGGGAAGCTAAAGCTTATTGATTTTGGCGCAGCAAGCCTTCTGGATCCGAAAAGAGAAGAGCATACGATCCTTATTAAAAGGGGATTTGTTCCGGTGGAGCAGTACCGCTCCGAGGAGAAGATCGGTCCGTGGACTGATGTGTATTCGCTCTGCGCCACGATGTATTTTATGATCACAGGCATGGTGCCGGAGGATGCCATGGAGCGATGGATTTCCGATAAGATCACGAATCTGCAGGATATTTTCGGAACCGGGCTTGCGCCGGAGCAGTCAAAGGCGATCATGAAGGGGCTTGCGGTGAAGAAAGAGGATCGGTATCAGGATGTGGTGCAGCTTGCTGAGGTTCTTTATGATGAGCATGTGATGCGTCAGAACCTCTGGTTTCGCACCGAGGAGCTTCCGCACCAGATGCTGTCCGGTGGGCATACACAGACTGTGCGCCGGGAGGCAGCCGCATTTTTGAAAAAGAGCGATCCCAAAAAGAAAATGATCTGGAGAGTGGCAGCCGGTGTTATTATATTTGCGGCAGTTGTTGTGCTGTGGATTTATCTTGGCGGACCGGGAAGCAGAGGGCAGAAGAAGGGCTTGCAGCCGGAGAAAGCAGCCGTTTCTGTGACAATGCAGCCTGCCGCAACAGATGGTGTCACGTCATCAGTACAGCCGGACGAAGCAGGCGATACGACATCATCGCCGTCCGGTAAAGAAGATAATACGACATCAACCTCCCGGTCTGATGAACCTGTATCCGCAAAGCCGCAGTCTTCAGATGGAGCAGGGAAATCTGACGGGAAGAACAGTGCTACGACAAACAATACCGGTTCCAAGGCGGCTTCAAATAAAACTCCAGCCAGACACGCCGGCGCAGACCGTCAGTCATCCACAAAGACCGGCACAGGGAATACGTCGTCAAAGTCCACGAAATCATCGGCGGGAACTGTTTCTGCCAAACCGGCAAAGAAGCCGGCAGCAACGAAAAAGCCATCGTCCGGTTCCGGAAAAGACAGCAACTCCGGTGGGGATTTTGAGGGAGATTTGGATGATCTTTTACAATAAACAATATGACAAAAAAATAAACCAAATAAGACAGCTCTATGATATCCTTAGATCATGGAGTTGTTTATTTATACTATAAAATCAGAAAGTATAATAAATGATCGCTTCTGATTTCATTAAGATAACCGAAGGAGAATACATAATGAGTGATACGTATTGTAAACAACTATATCGTGATATCACAAGTAACTATTATCAGGAATTTACTTCCTTTATGACAAAGCACTGGTATCCGGAAATCTTAGGGGATTCCGAAATCACACAGGAAGAGCGTCAGGGAGCTTATCAGAATTTCTATAAGACGATCAAGGATGCCCGGATCGCAAACCGCCAGACGATCCGCAGATGGTTTGGGCTGAGCGAACAGAGCATTCCATCCAGAACCTATATTTTCAGGATTGCGCTGGCAGCAGGGCTGTCGGTGGAGGAGACCGAAGAGTATCTGCAGCTTGGCATTTCACAGCAGGGGATTCAGGATAACGATTACCGGGAATTTATCGCGCGATATTGTCTGGATCATGGGCTCGGGATCGACAAATGTCGTCGGATGATCGAGTTTTATGAGCGTAAAAGTCAGAACAGAGGAAAATGGGAGCAGGAAAGTAACACGAACTGGGTACGGGAACAATACACGGTAGTCCGGGATTATCCAGAGGAGGAGTTTCTGGTCTGGATGCATAAACACCAGAAATATTTCAAAGGCTACAGTCTGACGGTACTCAAATGCTATAGACAGCTTGTGGAAGAATGTCTGATCTTTTTGCGCAAGGATGTGATGGAGTCTCTGGCGCAGGAGCTGCAGGCTGCCGGCTTTATGGAGTGGCGTGAGCAAAAGGGACAGAAGGGCGTTTACGGTGGAACGGAGATTGAGCGGTTTGTCAAAAATCGTCTGCGTACGATCCGAAATCCGTTGTCGCCGGACAAGGCAAAGGAAATACGTCGTCTGGCAAGCGTGGCATATGCACCGCAGGACCGCATCAGCGATCTGGTGCTGGAACTTTACTCCACAATGCCGGGGCGGAACAAGCACCAGGACAAATATGCACTTTACAATGCACTTGGCGGAGAGATCCATCGTGTCGATAAAAAGTACATTTCCGAGCTGCTCAACTCAGCAGTGCTTCGGGAAAAGCAGATGATTCTGCAGATGGAGCTGGCAGCCGAAACAGACGAGGCAGCCCGCCGGACCAAGGAAAAAGAATTAAAGAAATTCAAGCAGCGCATTCATCTGGTGCAGCGTTCAGATTTGTTGGTGCTGGCGCAGTACATCATTTACCGAAGGATGGAAGAGATTTCAATGCTGTACGAAAAATCGTACAGTGCCCAAACAGCAAAAGACGAATTCTGTGAGCTGGCAGACGGTATGCTGGAGCTATGTGGCATGCGCAGGGTCGATGACAGATATATGCTCGACCATGTACTTTTGTCCTGCTTCGCAGAGGAGGATATATACCTGTTCCTTGAAATTATCGAGGGCGGCGAATAAAGGTGGTGAAGAATGGAACATGCAAAACTGAGTGTGGAAATCCTGTCGTACGATCGCACGGGTGTAAAGAAAGTGATCAGAGAGTTGGATGGAGGGATTTTCAAGGGGATAAAAGATGTTGTTAAGGTGAAACCAATTGCCAGAATGGGAACGGGATTGGTTGTATCATTTCTAAAATTAATTGCTCAGGTACCAGACGTGGGAAAACAGGCATTGCACATTAAGGGATTGCAAAAAATGGCAGCAGGGAAGGGAAGTCATGCAATTAACAAAAGCATAAAGAAAGCACTGAACCTGAAAGAAAAACAGAAATTTATTTCTATTGAAGAGATCTCGATCAAGAAAAAGAAAGGAGAGAAAGCGATGAAACTGGAAGTAGAGTTGAAGGATATTGATCTGACGAAAACACTGGACGTTGTATTGAAACAGATGAAACAGCAGCAGACCGATAAGCGCAGGAAAAAACTAGAGACATACAAAGAAAACGGGGATGCAAAAGCTGCACAGAAGCTGGATAGCAACGATGTCCTGAAAAGCGGTCAGAAGTTGATGTTTCAAATGCTGGAGGCAATCAACAGTGAAGTGGATAACGACAGGAAATTTGCGCTTGTTCAGAGTCTGGTTGCGTGGGCGAATGACAGTGGACTGGCTGGAATTGTCTTAAAAACGCTGGCGGAAAGCGATGGAAAAATGGGCGAAATGATTCAGGCGATGAAGCTTGAAATCGGAGAAATATCATTGACGGAGTAGAAGGAACGCTTATGTTTTTTAATACAAATCATTATATTAAAGTATTTATGGATACCCTGCACAAAAGCAAAAAGTATGCGGGGGATCATGCAGAGGCTGCAAAATACTATGATGTCCGGACGATGGATGAGCTGGCAAAACAGCATGTTGACCGGGAGGGAAGCTTTTTGATCCGTGTGACCGGAGAAGATTCCTACCAGGCGGCGAGATCCCTGAAAAAGCAGGGTGCTTCGGATGTGCTGGTGCTTAATTTTGCCAATTCCATTTCGCAGGGCGGAGGCGTGCGGATCGGAGCAAGAGCGCAGGAAGAAGACCTGTGCCGGACATCAACATTATACAATTCCCTGATCTCGCAGGAGGCATTCCCGTTTTACGATTACAATCGCAGAAATGACAAAAACGAGAGTGGATCTGACACGGCGATTTACTCGCCTCATGTGTTTATTATCAAGGACGAAAAGTACCACGATATTGCGCCGGTAGAAGTATCGGTTATCACAATGGCGGCGCCGATCAACGAACCGGGGATCCATGCAGCAGAAATTCTCGATCAACGGATCTATAAACTGCTTTGTCTGGCGGAGAGCATCGGACATAAGAAACTCGTACTCGGAGCCTGGGGCTGCGGCGCATTTGGCAATGACCCGCAGGAGGTTGCCGAATTGTTCCGGGATAATCTGAAGAAATTCGACTGCTTTGAAGAAGTGGTATTTGCGGTGCGGATGGTGGCAGGACGGGATGAGAGGAATTATCGGGTGTTTCAGAAGGTACTAAAAAAACTATAAAATACAAAAATGGAGGAATCATTATGGAAAATCAAAGAACAATAGAACAGAGAATTGAAAACTTTAAGGGGATTTATAACCGCTTGGAAAAAATAGTGGACAATATTCCGGATGCTATTCCGAATACTGTGACGGACATGATTAAAAAACAGATTCTGGGGGACGAAAATCTCCGGGAACTTATTAATCAATTAGATCATCATCGTCCGCCGAGAATCTTTGTTATGGGACGTACCGGAGTTGGGAAGAGCAGTTTGATCAACGCATTATGTGGCATGTACGTTGCAGAGGTAAGTGCTGTCGATATTGGAACGAAGGAGACTGTAAGTTACAGCTGTAAAGAGCAGGGCCGAACGCTTATGGATATTTTAGATTCTCGTGGATTTGCGGAACATGAAGGAGAAAATACAGAGACTGCTGAAGAACAATTATGTGATGATATTATAGAATTTGATCCAGACGTTGCACTTTTAATCATAGGATGTACGGATAGATCGAATGCAACCGATGATGATATAGAATTTATGAAGAAAGTACGGGAGAAATATTACAAAAAAAATAATGCAGAGCTTCCGGTTGTTGTTGCGTTGAACAGAGTGGATGCAGTTATGCCTGCGAGAGAAACTGATCCAAATAGTTATTCTGAAAAGAAATTAAATCGAATTCAGGAACATGTGGCATTTTTTGAAGAGAAGTTTAATAAGAAACAGTTTAATGCAAGTGCTGTAATTCCGGTATCTTCATTGATTGATTGGAAAAATGATCAGGGAGATGAAATAGACCTGGATGATATTAACGAACTTTCAGTGGAAGAACGTAAACGGCTGAAAATCAGCTATGATGGCCGTTATCATATTGATATACTTCGGGAAAGTCTGGAAAATTCAATTGCTGACTATGAGGCTCAGATGGGGATGAGAATGGCGTTTAAACTGGAGGAATTGGTCTTGAAAATTGCCAATCATGTCAACAAAGCGATGTCGACTATCTCTGGGACAGTTGCACTCAGTCCAATTCCAATCAGTGATATTTATATCTTATTGATTATTCAGGCATTAGATACGGTTATGATAGCAGCTTTAGCCGGAAGTGAGATATCAATAAAAACAGCTAAGGATTTTGTTATACGCTTAGGAGGTATGGGAGGAGCCGGATTCGGTTTTAGATTGGCAGCACAGCAGGGATCCAAACTTGCAAATATGTTATTCCCGGGAGCCGGTTCCACGATCAGTGCGGCGATTGCCAGTGGAGGAACCTATGCCATTGGAAAAGCAGCTATCAATCATTACATTTTAGGGTACAATGAAATTGATGTGAAAAAGTTATTTGAAAAGGACAAAAAAGCTGATAAAGAAAATTAAATATAAAATTTGGTAAAATTGATAGGAGCAGAGGCAATATGTCTCTGCTCTTAATGCTTTTGGTGCAATTCCTGTTATTGGTGATTCACCTAAGAGTGTGATTATCAGAACTAACGATAAGGTGAAGATGAATGGATGTTTTTGTCTTAAAATATTACATTCGACATATGGATGATGTCAAAAAAATAAACCACTTCATCCACATAGTTGTTATACTAAATTTATAAACAACGGGAGTGGTTTAGTAAAGAAGGTGATATGATGTCGTGGTTGATTGACCCAATTATTTCCTGGCTGACGATTCTGGTTATGCGTAGTGGAGATTCTATAGGTGTTAAGGGAATATTGATATTTTTTTTGGCAGTGTTTGGAACAGGCATTGCACTGTTTGTTGGTGCATGGCTTTCTGGGAAAAACAATGAGTGAGGAGGACTTTGAATGAAGAATGTAAAAAGAATTTTATTGTCAATGATTTTAGTGGTCGTTATACAGCTGTGCTTTCCGTGTGATACGATCAGTGCGACAGAGTTGTCTGCTTCAGGAAGAATTACCGGATTGCAGAATGGTGATGCTGCAAATGTTATTTTGTATAACAATTATCAGTCGTACAGTGCTGCAACAGATGAAAAAGGCGATTATTCATTCAGAGGCATAGAGTCGGGTGATTATTTTGTCAAAATTGATATGGCAGGATATTCTGTACCAAAACCTGTACAGGTGAAAGTAGAGAGTGCGGGTGTGGTCGTGCCGGACATGGAAGTGACAAAGGCAGCGGAATCGGATTATTTTTATCAGTGGAAGGCTGATGATACTTATTTCGGATACGAAGAAACGGCGAATGTTGTCAGTCCATGGAAAGTAGAATTTCTAGATGAAGATGTATATCCAAGTGATGCCACAGATTCCATTCGTTTATATCAGAAATATAAGGTTATCTTAAGTGATGAAGAGGAAAAATGGGCGGGAGATTACACCTCTCGTTTTTATGAATTGTATCAAAATATTCCGCAGCAGGGAGAGAAAAAGCCAAGTAAGTGGATTCTGACCGATAAACATATTAATAATGATATTACAATTACATATGGCGAAGAAGCAAATACGGTAACTTTATCAAAGGATGTTTTTCAAAACGCAATTCCAAGAAAAGCAAAAGTGAATGGAACTTTGGGAACTTTTTTCTCCAATCGTCTTTATGATGCTTTGGTGCGCTATGTTACACATGACGGGGAAGATATTGATGCAGTAGACTATATTCTGGTTCAGAATTTTGGGTGTTCTATCAAGGTTCCGGATTATGAGGAATTGACCGCAGGGGTAACGGATGAGACAGCGGCGGCTTTTGAAATGTTTAAGCCGGAGGAGCTGGTTGCTATTTTAAATATGTTTGAAGAGATGCCAAGTGGCTTTCATAAAATCAGTGGTTTGAAGTATTTAATAAGACGGACAGATGGAACTAAAAATCCAATATATCCAGATGCTGCAGCGGTTTCGTGGGTACATCATGATCTGGGATATATGGAATTCGTTGATGTTGCATTTAAAGGAGATCAGGTATCGGATACGTTTCGTTTAGTGCTGCATGAGAAATCTCATTTTTATACCGTGCACCGAAAATACAGATGAAACCGTTAAACACTCAGGCGATCATCCGTAAATATATGGGTATTTTTCAGATGGAGAGGGAAGACGCCATGCAGATGGCGGATCTGACACAGGGGTATCCGTTTGCGTTTCAGGTGTTAGGTTATCTGACATGGAATAATCATGGTGACTATCAAAATGTACGCACGGAATATGTGATCGATAATTATTGATCATATGGAAGCGGAAGCAGGAACACCAAACGGGCTGCTCCTATAATATGTATCCGTAATTCTGGACACATACCATAGGGGCAGCCGTAGTCCGTGCATAATACTTTGCCTCCGGTGACGTAATAAGACTTGTTGTCAACGCCGCAGTCGTAGGAAGAGTCGGCGCCGGTGTAGGTGCTTGTTATGGTGTCGTTTGGATCGAGGTCACCAAGCCGTTTGCCTTGTTTGGACAGACGTGTGTAGACACGTTCCTGATTGGAATCTGTGTGCTCGTATACCAGTGATTTTCCGTATGAGCCAAGGGAGTAAATGTAGGATGATGACGACATTTTACGTACTTTCCGGATCTTCTTGCCGGAAAGATTCATGACATAGATTCCTTTATCTTGGTCCTGGTAAAAAGTTTTATTGTATTTGGTTTTGACAAAATAGATCTTGTTGCCGATGACGATCGGATGATGTCCTTTGGTAAGCAGTTTTTTTGTTTTCTTTTTTACGTTGATCTTACAGATGTAGAAGTTGAATCCGTCACTTCCGTCTACGATGTTGTAAGTGGCATAAATATTGTTTCCTTTTATATTCAGATCAAAGAAACCGTTGGTTGTACGTCCCTTGTATTTATTGGAAACAATCATTTTCTTTTTGTGTGTCTTTGTATTGATCTTCATTAGATCCATTCGCAGACCGCTTCCGGAGTAGCTGTAGTAAATATCGTTTCCTTTCCGGCATGCGCCATCCGGTATCTGTACTTTGTTTGCGGCATGTGCTTTCCCGGGTGCAAATGCAGCCAAGGATAAACACATTATGGCTAATACTGCTTTTTTTGTGATTTTCATAGAGAAATCCACCTTTCTTTATTCTTGTATTTTGTGATGTTTGGGTCAAAAGTATTTTGTCGGTTGCCATATAGGACGTATATTTTTCATTTCTGCATTCATTTTAGCACTGTAATTTTTGGGTTTTAAACGAACTGACCGATGAGGAAATGCAGGGAACGAGACGTCCTTGCATGGATGAAAAGAAAAATCCCCGGATCGTGAAAAGATCCGGGGATGGAAATAGCTATAGATTGTTGGGGGCGGACATTAAAGCTCGGTTGACACCAGACGGAATCGGATGCTGTGCATGTCCAGTCCGCCCTGCGCAAAGAAGAGGCGCAGATTGGTATAGCGCGAGAACAGCGGAATGTCGATTCGGTGGGATACCGGAAGCCCGTTTGTGCCGTTCCAGGTGAAGGTGCCATATGCGGTTCCGAGACTGAACAGGGTAACCGGGATCTGCGCAACCTCACTCTGGGTGGAGCTTGCGGTGAGTGTCATTTCGTAAGTGCCGGCGGTCAGGATATCCAGACCGAAGCTGTAGTTTGTCCCTTTATCGGTACAGATGTCCGACAGATCGATCGTAAGATCGCCATCCAGTTCATAAAATTTGACGGTAGATTCGTCCACATCGGACTCGTCTGCCGGACGATTGATAATATTGATCCTGCATTCTGTGCCAAGCAGCCGGTTCATCGCATGGGTGTTCATGAGGAAACGGCAGATGTTGGCGGCACAACGCTGCAATTCGCTGCGCTGCAGGGAACCGTCCTTCAGAGAGGCGAGAATGTTGTCGTCATTCTGTGCACCGCAGGAGCATACCATGTAAACATCGTTCTGTGCCATTGCCATGGCAGCGAGGTCGGACTTGTCGACTGCCTGTCCGCGGCGGTTGATCTTTGCCCACCAGTCGGTCATGGCAAAGCCGGTAAAGCCCCAGTCGTTTCGCAGGATCTGTGTGGTCAGATCGTAGTTGGCAGCTGTCCAGACGCCGTTGACCGGTCCGTAGGTTGTCATAATGGAGTCCGCATTGCCCTCCTTTACGGCAATCTCAAAGCCCTTGAGATAGATTTCGCGAAGAGCACGCTCGGAGATTACGGCATTCGTATCGTGACGGTCGGTCTCCTGGTTGTTTCCGCAGAAATGCTTGATCGTTCCGGTGACGCCGGCACTGTGAAGTCCCTTTAACTGGGCGCTTGCAATGGTTCCGGTGAGGAACGGATCCTCGGATAAATATTCAAAGTTTCTGCCGTTTAACGGGTGGCGGTGAATGTTCATGCCGGGTCCCAACAGGCAGTCAACCTTATTGGCGATCATTTCGAGTCCGGTCAGGGAGAAAAGCTCCCGGATCAGTGTACGATTAAACGTACAGGCGATCATTGTTCCGTTTGGCAGGCTGAATGCTTTGGTACCGCAGTCGAGACGCATGCCGGATGGACCGTCATCACAGCAGCCACATGGAATGCCGAGAGCAGTAAGCTCATCAGAGACACCACCGAAGGCAGCAGCTGTTCCTGCAGTTACCTTTGGACTGTTCATGCCCTCTCCACGGATCATGCAGGATAGATCATAGTCGGTCAGTTGGGCGATAAATTCGTCCATGGTGTGCGTGCCGTTTTTGACATCGGCGAGGCGGATGCCCTTGTCTCCGGTGAAAGGAATTTCCTTCGGAAGATTGTCCTGACGGCGCTTTGCCTCATCCACATGAGAAAGCGGAACATTTTCCATGCGGATCACATAGCGGCCCTCGGAGATCTCCGGATGGATACGGTCAAATGATTCCACAGGGGCAAGAGCCTGCTCATGGCGGGAAATGACCTCTGTACTGTTTTGTGGACAATGATAGAACTCCTTCGCACTGCGCACATCAGAGCCTGCATAAAAGCGATAGGTTCCTTCTTCGAGGACGAAGCAGTGGGCGTGTCCGGTCACACCGGAATCATCATAGGAAGCAATCTGTGCATTGGACACGGAGATCGTCATGACCTGGGACTTTCCGGGAGCCAGAGTGTCCGTCTTTTCGTAGCCGCAGAGAACGCGGGACGGCTTGCCGAGCCTGCCCTGTGGTGCCTTACAGTAGATCTGGACAACCTCTTTGCCACTGTAATTTCCGGTATTGGTGACTTTGACAGTGAAGTCCCATTTATCGGACAGTTGTTTTGCGCCAGTGATCGCAATATCAAAGGTTGTATAGGAAAGACCAAAGCCAAAAGGATAGAGAACCTTATCGCGGGCAAATGTCTCAAAGTAGCGGTATCCGACATAAATATCCTCGGAATAGAAGTTTCTGTATGGATCACCAAAGTATGGAGCGGAAGGATAGTCGTTTACATTAGCGGCGATCGTGTCGGTCAGCTTACCGCACGGACTGATCTTACCGGTAAGCACGTCAGCAGTACCGGTTCCGCCGGTCATGCCGCCCTGCCATACATACAGGACAGAGTCCGGATCAAAGGACAGCAGCTCGTTCATGTCAATGATATTGCCGACATTGAGCAGTACGATCATTTTCGGAAAATGGTGGCGGACCTTTGCAAGCATGTCCTTCTCGGCAGCAGTCAGAAGATAGGAGCCCTCATGCAGAGAGTTGTCCTGTTCTTCGCCGGCAGTACGTCCGATGATGACGATCGCGGTATGGCTGCTTTCAGAGACATGTGCGACCAGCGCCTCGTCCAAAGGCATCTCGGTTTGTGACCATGGCTCCTTACCCCAGCCGTCTCCGAGATCAAAGGGGTTTTCACTGTCCCATTTCCGGTACACATCGAGCAGTTCTTCGTTGACGGAGACACCGTTTTCCAGCAGACCGTCCGGAATGCCGGTGATCTTTGATACATTTACCATACCGCCGGATCCTGTTCCGCTTTTATAATAATGAAGTTGAATGCGTCCGAATAACGCGATTTCATCGTCCGGATTTAACGGAAGTGCATCGTTATCGTTCTTCAGCATGACAATTCCCTCAGAGACAACCTGTGCCGCTGTTTTTAAATATTGCTCCCAATCAAGTGTTTTTTCTGTCTGTGCCATGATAATCCTCGTTTCTCTTAATATTTCTTACTTCACATCATATCGACCTTACAGAATAAGTCAAGAGGAAAGCAGATAATTCATTTTATTTTAATGTTTCCGTGCTGTGTTGTCTTTCCATCGAATATAGTATATGATTGTAGAAATTGCGACATATATTAGGTAGGGATACGTGTTTCCCATGGATGAGGAGGAGTGCATGACAAATTACATATTGATTGTTGCGGCAATTATTTTACTCTGTCTGTTTCTGAATAAGATATCTGCGAAGCTTGGCATTCCGGTGCTGTTGGCGTTTATTCTGCTCGGCATGCTGTTTGGAACAGATGGACTTTTGAAGATTTCATTTGACAATTATCAGATAGCGGAGCAGATCTGTACGGTTTCGCTGATCTTTATTATGTTTTACGGCGGCTTTGGAACGAACTGGAAGCAGGCGAGACCGGTGGCGGGAAAAGCAGTGCTGCTTTCCACGCTGGGTGTGCTTTTGACGGCAGCGGCGACAGGGATTTTCTGCTGGGGCGTACTCAGGTTTGATTTCTGGGAAAGCATGCTGATCGGTGCGGTATTAAGTTCCACAGATGCGGCTTCTGTGTTTTCGATCCTGCGTTCAAAACGCCTCAATCTGAAGGATAACACGGCATCCATGCTGGAGATGGAGAGTGGTAGTAATGATCCCTGCTCGTATATGCTGGCGGTGATCATTCTGGCAGTGATGAAGGGCGGCTTTACCGGGGAAAGTCTGGTGAAGCTTGTGCTGCTGCAGGTAATCTTCGGTGTGCTTATCGGTGTTCTTACGGCGGTCTTTGGTGCATGGGTGCTTTCGCGTATGAAGAATGCGGGGGACGGCGTGGATACGATCTTCGTATTCAGTATGGCGCTTTTGTCCTATGCCGGTGCGGCAATCCTTGGAGGCAACGGTTATCTGGCGGCTTATCTTGCCGGTCTGATCATGGGAAACCGTCCGCTTCACAATAAGAAGTCGCTGGTTCATTTTTTTGATGGTCTGACAGGGCTGATGCAGATGCTGATCTTCTTTCTGCTCGGGCTCCTGGCGTTTCCGTCGGCATTGCCCGGGATCATCCCGGTGGCATTTGCGATTGCATTGTTTCTGACCTTTGTTGCAAGACCATTGTCCGTGTTTGCAATATTAACGCCATTCCGGTGCTCCGCCCGTCAGCAGCTTCTGGTGTCGTGGTCGGGATTGCGAGGTGCCGCGTCTATTGTATTTGCCATTCTGGCGACTGTGGATCCGGCATATACGAAGAACGATCTCTTTCATATTGTAATTTTTATTGTGCTGTTCTCAATCAGCATTCAGGGATCGCTTCTGGGTTTTATGGCACGCAGGCTTGATATGATCGATGACAACAGCAACGTTATGAAGACGTTCAGTGATTATTCCGAGGAGGTTCCGGTCGAGTTTGTCAAGATTATGATCAAAAAGGATCACCCATGGGCGGGGCACCGGATCAAAGATGTCACATCTCTGCCGGATCTTCTGTTGGTGTTGATCCTGCGTGGGGAGGAACGGATCGTGCCGAACGGCGATACTGTGATCATGGAGGGCGATAAGATCGTGCTCAGTGCACTTTCGCCGGAAGAAAATCTGGGGCTTTATCTGTCGGAGATTGAGATTGACAGGGAGAGTCCGTGGATCGGTCTGCCACTTTCCAGGGTCAAGCTTCCGGAGGACAGTCTGGTGCTTGTACTGATGCGTGAGGACCGCGTGAAAATACCGAACGGTAACACTGTGATACGTGAAAATGATATTCTGGTCATTAGTCAGGTATAGACTTTATTGATAAAGAATATCAATAAAGAAATAAATGCTTGATTTCTTTGGGAAGGAAGAGTATAAAATTGTTACACTATAAATAAAACGTGGGGGATTTTATGTATTCCCACGGACAATACAGGAGGCGTATCATTATGTTAGATTGTTTAAAGAAAATTGATAAGGCAAAGACAGGAATTTTTGCAGCAGGCGTTTTATTCGGAACAGCAGGCATCAAGATTCTCGCCAGTGATGATGCGAAGAAGCTTTACACAAACTGTACAGCAGCCGTTCTTCGTGCAAAGGAATGTGTTTTAAAGACTGCAGCATGTGTTCAGGAGAATGCGGAGGACATTTATGCAGGTGCAAAGCAGATCAACGATGACCGTGCAGCAATGGACGAGGAATTTGAGGATGAGTCTTTCACAGAGGTTGAAGACGAGGAAGAAACAGAGGCGTAGGTCGATATGAGATTTCAGATCAAACATGAGATAAAGGGAAGACTTCGTGTTCATGTGATCCGGAAGCGGATGAGCTTTTCACAGGCAGACACACTTCAATATTATCTGATGGGACTTACGGGCGTACAGAAGGTGAAGGTCCAGAACAGAACCTGTGATGCCATTATCGAGTATGACGGGGACCGCGGGGAGATTTTGAAGGAGCTTCAGAGATTTTCGTATCAGCAGACCGAGGTGCCGGCGGATTATCTTAAGAATTCCGGACGGGAAATGAATCAGTATTACTGGGATAAGCTGGTGAATAGGGTCATTCTTCATTATGGAACGAAGCTTTTCCTGCCGATATCGGTGAGAGACGTCATTGCGACCGTGAAGTCTGTGAAATATGTCTGTGAGGGCGTGCGGACGCTGCTGAAAGGAAAGATCGAGGTGCCGGTTCTTGACGGAACGGCGATCGGTGTTTCGGTATTCCGTGGAGATTACAGCACGGCAAGCTCCGTCATGTTCCTGTTAGGTATCGGCGAGATCCTGGAGGAATGGACTCACAAGAAGTCCGTGGAGGATCTGGCACGAAGCATGTCGCTCAACATCAGCAAGGTATGGCTGATCAGAGAAGGAAAGGAAGAACTCACGGAGCTTACGGCGGTGAACTCCGGAGACCGGGTTGTTGTCCATATGGGTAATGTGATTCCGTTTGACGGCGATGTGGTTGCCGGTGAGGCGATGGTTAATCAGGCGTCCCTGACCGGTGAGTCCAATCCGGTCAGAAAGATTGAGGGCGGTTACGCCTATGCGGGCACGGTTGTCGAGGAAGGTGAGATCACAATCTGTGTCAAGGAGGTCAACGGCTCCAGCAAGTATGAGAAGATCATGACAATGATCGAGGATTCCGAGAAGCTTAAATCCTCACTGGAGGGCAGAGCGGCTCATCTTGCCGATCGGCTTGTACCGTATACCTTTGCGGGAACGGGTCTTGTATGGCTTCTGACGCGCAACACGACCAAGGTGTTGTCGGTGCTGATGGTTGATTTCTCCTGTGCACTCAAGCTTGCAATGCCGCTGACGGTTCTGTCAGCGATACGCGAGGCAAGTACATACGATATCACCGTGAAGGGCGGTAAGTATCTTGAGGCGATGGCTGAGGCAGACACGATCGTGTTTGATAAGACAGGAACCCTGACGAAGGCGCAGCCGACCGTTGTGGATGTTGTATCCTTCAATGGACAGTCTTCGGATGAGCTGCTTCGTATTGCGGCATGTCTCGAGGAGCATTTCCCGCACTCTATGGCTAAGGCTGTTGTCGAGAAGGCAGTGGAGCGTAATCTGGTTCATGAGGAGCTTCATTCTAAGGTCGAGTATATTGTGGCACATGGCATTTATTCTACCATCGAGGGTAAGGAAGTCGTGATCGGAAGTCACCATTTTGTCTTTGAGGATGAGCATGCCGTGATTCCGGAGGGTAAGCAGGAGCTGTTTGATCAGCTTCCGGAGCAGTATTCCCATTTATATATGGCAATTGAAGGCAAGCTTGCGGCAGTCATCTGTATTGAGGATCCGCTCCGTAAGGAGGCTCCGGAGGTAATCCGCCGGTTAAAGCAGTGCGGCATTTCCAAGGTTGTCATGATGACCGGTGACAGTGACCGGATCGCATCCACGATCGCACACAAGGTCGGCGTGGATGAGTATTATTCCGAGGTGCTTCCGGAGGATAAGGCGAAGTTCGTTGAGAACGAAAAGAAATCCGGCAGAAGGGTTATTATGATCGGAGACGGCATCAACGATTCGCCGGCATTGTCGGAGGCAAGCGTAGGCATTGCCATCAGCGATGGTGCGGAGATCGCCAGAGAGATTGCGGATGTGACGATCAGTGCAGATGATCTGTATGAGATCGCGACACTCAAGCGGCTCAGCGACGCCATGGTCAGACGGATCAATAAGAATTATCATATGATCGTCGGTATCAACACCGGACTGATCCTGTTAGGCGTAGCAGGGGTCTTCCAGCCGACGATGTCTGCTCTGCTGCACAATACCTCAACGATATTGATCAGCTTAAAGAGCATGGAAAATCTTCTGGATACAGGAACTAAACTATAATTTTTGCTGCATTACCGGAAGCAATGAAACATTTAAAAACTAAAACTGTGGTGCCGGAAATGATGCACCACGGATCAGTTAATAACTCAAACTTCGCACACCGATTAGTTGATTGCGCCCATACTATTTCTTATGTCCGAGGAAAATTAATATAGATTTTTGCTTCAGGATATCTGACGAAACCGTGAGCTGGTGGTATTAAAATTGTCTTGTCACTTACGGATTTCAAAAAGTCTAATTGCTTTGCTGCTTTGATTTTTGATAAACGCATCCTGCCGTACTCGCTCCGAGGTGGGATTCAGATGTTTCGAAAGGCACTTGCACCCGCCGGTACTTACGCCCCATACTAAATAAAATATTCATATCTTACTGTAAAATCAATATGGGGCGTTATGTACCGCTGCGTGGTGCAGTGGTAGCGGGAGCGTGCCGTCCGAAATAGCTGAGCTCACCTACGGAGCTCAGTCGTACGGATGCGTATTTATCAAAGC
>NZ_DBLXSO010000012.1:0-60970 GCF_057878315.1 Jutongia sp.
TCTCACGATGGACACCCTTGCCTTCGGCTATATCCTTCCCACTACCGGGCGGATTCGGGACTTTAACCCGTTAGAAACGTGCGCCGCTAGGCGCACATCAACAAAACAAAGTGTCCTAAAAACAGGACACTTTGTTTATTTTACGGTATAGAATCTTCTCATTTAGTTTGCCCGGTTGATCCGCTCTCCGGTCACAACCTCGTACGTTACAAGCTGCTCTCCGTCAAGATCCACGCGGTGCATATCCACCGCCGTGATCTGATGATTCTCATAGGTCGTATAATAATAGATGCCCTTTGAGGCGTTACAGCAGGATGTATAGATCGTAATCTCATACTTGTCCTCGCCCACATCACAGCAGCCCCTCGGCTGGTCCACCGCACCAAGAATATGGAAAAACTGACTGACACTCTCCGCCTCACTCTCCCCGGAAACAGAATGCTGCTTCACAAATGCCGCACGCACAAAACGGGAGGAAGAGGACAGATCTCCCGGCAGCCCCATCGCTCCCATTCCGCGGCTGTACGAGGAAAGACCAAGCTCCGGTGCAAAGCTGTTCTCCGGCTGTTTGGCAGAAAGTGACATATAATTATTGAGCTGAAACATCTGCATATCAAACGGAGGATTATTCGTCAGAATTCCTACCGGATTGTCATAAATATGAAGTCCGTCTGCCATGCTCTCCACAGTAATGCAGTCGTCCTTATCTGCAATGATCCAGTGAAGTCCCGCTGTCGGAAGCTGTGGACTAAACGATGTCCCGGTCAGATTGATCCGTTCCAGAAGCGTCCTAACCTCCTTCATCGAAGCACACTGCGATAAAACCCACGGAATAAATTCAAACTGAGCGACATTTTCCCTGTCCGCTTTTTCGGACTCATAAACAGCATTCCCCACAAAATTTAGACCTGCCATTCCGACACCTTTCTCATTGACAGCATCATAATATAACGGATAATCCGCCGCCACATGTGCCATTCCGATCAGAGCATAATGACTTTGCATCTGCCCCATATAACGAAAACGAAACGGATAATTCCGCGGGGTGATCGTAATCTGATCCCCATAAGAAAATTCATAATCCAATGTTCTGCCAATATAAAAATCCTTCGTCTGATAAGTTGCTGCTGTACACATATAATCCCTCTTTTCTGAACAAACCGCTGCGAAGCTGCAACGCTGTCTCCATCTGTTTCAAATTCTATATACAATACTGCCGGAACAGTTCCAGTCTTGATCCAACCCCCAGCTTACGCAGAAGATTCTGTATATGCTTCTGCACGGTCAGGCTGCTGATCCCACACTCTTCTGCAATCTCTTCATTCGAATAAAACTGCAGGATCTTCTCCAGGATCTGTGTCTCTCTCACCGTCAGACCGTGCATTTGCCGGATATCCTCTACTGTCCGTAAAGTGGTACTCTGCTCCCGGTCTGCCGCCAATATTTTGGGAAATACCTTATTCAGATGTACCCCAATGGAACGAAGAAAAAACATATCGTCCGACTGAAAACAGCCATCGATCCTCGTCCGAAATAAAGATAAAACCCCCAGCAGATGATGCTTCGCCACGATACTGTACTGCATCGTGTCATAAATATCATAGCTTTCATAACAAGACCTGTGAAGCTCTCCCTCCAACCGTTCCTTCTCACTTAAGATCTCACTCTCGCAGATCAGCGTGGATTCATTGCCATGGATCAACCACAGCACCGGATCCTGTGCCGCCCTCTGAATATACCGTTTCTCCGCTTCCGCAAATGTGTCCGGCACACAGACCGGCTCCGGCTGATAAAGACTCTCTGCCTGTGCCAGTGACGAGGAATCTATCCCCTCCGCCGCCAGCAGAATGCTGCAGTACGTATACGGAATCAACATACGCACCGGCACCATGAAATCCTTTTTCAATTCTTCCATACCGGTGCAGTTGTACAAGTGGTCGATCAGATCGTTATAGATCAAAAACTGATTTTTCTCCATCGTATTCTCACGCCTTTCCATTCCTATAAAAAGGGCAAAACCGGCGTTTTGCCCACCAAGAATTGCTTCGCAATTCTCGGTGTATTCACTCTACCTTACGAGCATCCTCTATACCCTAAAGGATTACTCCTATCAGAGTATGTTCTCTGCTTCTCATGATTTTCGTTCTTCCGGTACTGGAAACAGAGTACCATATTTTCTACCAGTTAACAAGTAGTTATACCTTTTTACTGGCAGAAATTGCTTGCAAAATGTCATTGCAAACAAGTATACCCGGTGCTATGATAAATGCAACAACAAAATAGCATCTGAAATACAAAGGCGTATTTGCTGAAGTTCATTCGTTTTTACAGCGAACTGATTTCAGCGGATACGTCTTTATTTTTTCCAAAAAGGAGGAATTTATTATGGCACAGAAAGAACAGGTAATTAAAGATCTCGACAAAATCATTTCTCTGATCCGCACAGACAGCGATCAGATCTCCGCTGACGATAAAAAGAAAATGGTGGATGACACACTTCACTATTTTGACAACTATGTAAGTCCGGGATGGCTCAAATACAGAAAATCCGTTTCATCCGATTCCGAGAACGGTGCCGTACTTGAGTGGCAGGATGAAGGTGCTTACTGCTACGGCTTAAACGGCGAGAAATTCATCGACTGTCTTGGTGGTTTCGGTATTTACACATGTGGTCACAGAAACCCGGAGATCCTCGATGTCGTAAAGGCACAGCTTGATCATCAGGCACTTCATTCCCAGGAGCTTCTTGATCCGCTTCGTGGCTATCTTGCAAAGGCTGTTGCTGACATCACGCCGGGTGATCTGCAGTACTGCTTCTTCACAAACGGTGGCGCAGAGGCCGTTGAGATGTCTTTAAAACTTGCACGTATCGCAACCGGCGGCAGATGGTACATTTCCACAGTGGGTGCTTTCCATGGTAAGTCAATGGGTGCCATCTCCATGGGTGGTAAGAGTACATATCGTACTCCATATATTCCAATGGTTCAGCAGGTACAGCATGTACAGTATGGTGTTGCTGAGGATATCCGCAAAGCCATCGAAAACCTTCAGGCAGTCGGTGAGAAGGTTGCCGGTGTTATCCTTGAGCCAATTCAGGGTGAGGCCGGTGTTATCATTCCTCCGGAGGGATACCTTACCGAGGTTCGTAAGATCTGTGACGAGACCGGTGTTGCTCTGATCTTCGATGAGATCCAGACCGGTATGGGACGTACCGGTACAATGTGGCGCTGCGAGGCAGAGGACGTCACTCCTGATATCATGACCTTTGGTAAAGCCTTCGGCGGCGGCATCATGCCGATCACCGGTATTATCTGCAAACCAAAGATGTGGACACAGGAGCTGATCGACAACCCATGGCTTCTCGGTTCTCCTACATTCGGCGGAAACCCTGTATGCTGTTCCGCAGCACTTGCAACGATCAAATATATGCTTGAAAACGATATTCCCGGTGTCTGCAAGAAGAAGGGTGAATTCTTAAAAGCCGGTCTTGAGAAGCTTGCTGCAAAATATCCGGAGGTCATCTCTGAGGTACGTGGTACCGGTCTGATGCTGGCTGTTGAGTTCCACACTTCCGACATTGGATATGAGTGTGCAAAGGGACTTTTCGCAAGACGTGTTATGACTGCCGGTACACTGGTAAATGCAAAGACGATCCGTTTCGAGCCAACCGCTGTTATCTCTCAGCAGGATATGGAGGATGTACTCACCCGTATGGATGAGTCCCTTGCCGATACCAAAAAGGCAATGAATCTGTAACAAACATTTGAAAATAGCAAGAATCCTGTACCAATATACCTGTCCGTATATTGGTACAGGTTGTCTTAAAAAGGAAATGGTGATCATTATGGGATTGAGCAAGATTGAAATTATCACAGGTATGCAGAAATTTAATGGTTTAAAGCGCGTGCTGAGTCAGGCAGGTGTGGGTGGTATGACATTTACACAGGTGCTTGGCTGCGGCCGCGAAAAAGGCACCCGCGAATATGAAGTGGATGAACGCTATGAAATGGAGCTTCTTCCAAAACAGCAGATCAATGTTGTTGTGGATGACAGTCGTCTCGATGAAATTCTGGATCTGATCAAAAAAGAATTATACACCGGACACATCGGAGACGGAAAGATCTTCGTCTATCACATTGACAATGCAATCCGTGTCCGCACCGGGGACGAGGGCATTGATGCACTCTGATGCAGACGTTGTATTTATTTCATATAACAGAATAACAGCACAGATATTTTATCTATGCAGGTCGTAAAGGGAGGTAATACTCGCTGATACAGACTTAACGTCTGTACCGATGTGGGGATCGGAGGTACTTATGGAAGAGAAAAAACTGGGAGTCAGAAATGTGGTATCTGTCTCCGTGGGGTTAGTTATCGCAACAAGCTGTCTTGTCTCTTTGGGACAGGGAGCCGGCAATATCGGTGTAGTCTTTATCTTCGCGATGATTATAGCCTGCATGTTAAATATGATATCCATCGCGTCCATGTCTGAGTTGAATGCATTGATGCCAAATACGACCGGTGGTCTGGCACAATATACACTCACAAGTCTCGGACCGGTGCCAACCATGGTCTCCATGGTCGGTGGATATATTTTATGTAATGTCCTCTCTGCCGGCGTAGAGGCTTCGATCTTCTCCTATGCAATGGGAGAGATCCTGCATCTTCCCATCTCCAATTTCTGGTACACCTTTCTTGTAACTTCAGTTCTTCTGATTGCAAACCTAAAAGGCGTTGACATGTTCGCCAAGATCCAGGATCTTGTTGCCTATCTGCTGCTTGGTTCCATGTTCTTCATGGGACTGATCGGTGCTCTCGGCATGGGAACCGGCGTCAAGGTTGACCAGCCTTATTACATGACGACTAATCCTGCCGATATCGTTCCGATGATCGCGGTTGCTTTCTGGCTTTTCATCGGTGCGGAGTATGCGATCCCAATTTCCAAGGATGTCAAAAACGCCAAACGCAATGTGCCTCTTGGCATGTTCATTGGTCTGGCGATCATGTGTGGCGTGCAGTCTGTGATGATCTTCGGGTTCCACAATTATACCACATGGAAGGAGCTGACCGAGTCACCGGCACCTCACCTTCTCTACGGTATGAATCTTCTCGGAACTCCGGGTAAGCTCTGGATGACACTTGTGGCCGCACTCGCTGTTGTCAGTACGCAGAATTCCAGTGTCCAGGGACTTGCCAATATCTGTCAGGGCATGGCGAAAATGAATATGATGCCGCAGTTTTTTGCGAAAACAAACAAGAATAATGTTCCATATATCGGTGTGTGGTTTGTGAGCCTTTTAATCCTTTTCTTTGGATATATCAGTAATGATTCCTCCAAGCTGATCAGCTTTCTGATCCTTGTCGGTTCTGTTTTCTGGATGGTTTCCTACATCTTTGCGCATATCGACGTCCTCGTCCTGCGCCACCGCCTGCCAAAGGCGCCGCGCACCTTCAAGGTTCCATTCGGTCCGGTGCTTCCATTGATCGGTATCGCCGGCACGGTCTATATGATCATCAATATCTCTACCGATCCTGCTGAGCGTCTGATGATCTGGCTTGTCACCGGCATTACATTCCTGATCCTTTTCGTTTATTCGGTAATCTGGATCAAGTTTAAAATGAAGATACCCGTTTTCAAAAGTGTTCCTCTGGAAAAGGTCATGGCGATGGAAAATGAAATGTACTATATCATCCGAAAGAGACGAAAACTCTGTCGGTAGTGTGGTCATATTATTTCTTATGACCAATTATCCACATGATATTTTGCCATCCCAAGGACTGAAAAATCCGTGAACTATAACGAAAACATTGACTTGTCACTTACGGATTTCGAGAAGTCTATATGCTTTGCTGCTTTGATTTTTGATAAACGCATCCTACCGTACTCGCCCCGAGGTGGGATTCAGATGTTTCGAAAGGCACTTGCACCCGCCGGTACTTACGCCCCAAGTTTTAAATATATATTCTTAATTTGTTTAGTACTTGGGGCGTTATGTACCGCTGCGTGGTGCAGTGGTAGCGGGAGCGTGCCGTCCGAAATAGCTGAGCCCACCTACGGGGCTCAGTCGTGCGGATGCGTATTTATCAAAGCATTGCAAAGCAAAGACTTTTCAGAAATCCTACTGATCTGCGTCAATTTTTTCGTTATAGTTCACGGATTAATTTATTTTTTGAGGCAAAATGTCTATTTGATTTTTCTGTCATAAGAAATAATATGACCACACGTTTACCATCATTTTAAGTGGTATCTTTTAATTTGTATAGGCAACATCGGAGTCTAGTTTATAGTCGTAGCGTTCCCATGTGACGTCGACGGCGGTTGTTTTGCCGCGTTGATATTCTATGTTGATCATCGCCTTGCGACCGCGATATGCAAACATGCCAAGACTTACAATGTTGCTGCTTCCATCGCTTCCATACAAATAGTTTTCGAAGGATTGATGATCTTTTCTTTCCAGTCGGATATACATGGTCTTTCCCGGTCGGATGACAATTTCATCGTCATCGGCAAGCTTCTGATAGGTATCGTCCTTCCTCTGCTTATACGATATATCCATCTGGTCGATCGAGTTCACACCGTCTCCGAGACCTCCCATTTCCATATCTCCGACAAAGAAGTCGAAGCCCCCGCCCCAGCTTGTCCGGCTGTTATATTTCTTTCCAAAACAGATATCTCGTTCGTCCGTAGAGTGGATCTTAAATTCATAATATTTGATTCGTCTGGCATTCTTTACATTGATCTGAGCCATGCATTTTCCATCGGAATTATCGGTTGCGAGCCAGCGCACCTCGGATCTTTCCCCAAGCTTACGTTCGCCGCCAACGATGACATATGGTCTGACCTGATAAGTGTACACCTGCTCCGGCTGTGCCGTGTAATCCTCATAAAGAAAACCTCTTTTCCCCGTGTCAAGCTTTGTCTTCTGAAGCTTTTGTTTCTTCACAACGTCAATCCTTTGCATATTACTCTTTGTCGTACCGCGGTATATTTCAAAGCCATCCGCTTGAACCGAGCCAAAGGTTCGGAATACGAGACGGGAAAAGCCTTTGTCTCCTCTGATGTCATCAATTGACTGATCCAGCGTTGTGCCATACATTTCACAGAATATCTCGCGGCTGTTTCCCTCGCTCTTCGGATCTAAAAGCCACATCCCCCCCTCCTGGAATACCTCGATCTCATAACGAAATACATCGCCGTAAGAAAACTTCTGTGTAAACTCATACTGCTTCTTCCCCGGCTTGTATGTTTTTGTCATTTCCATCCGGTCAGGTTTATCGTCCCGGACGCGGTATCTGGTCAATCGATATTCTTGTGCCTTGGTCAGCGCCTCCCAACTCACCTTGATCGTCTGTTTCTTCTGATCGAGCTTTACCTGCAGATAATCTTTTCTATGTACCATTGACAGAATCTCTTCCTCATCTGCAGCCGGCGCAGCTGTTGGATCCGGTGTCTGCGCCGTATAGGACTGCTTTCCGGTACCACCGCGCTGCCGCATGATTCCCTCACGATCCGTCCACAGGATTGCGCCGATTACTATGATACCCAGTAATATAACACCTGTCACTATAAGAATTTTCTTGTTTATTGTTTGCATGGCACCACTCCCTTCCTGCAAAAAAGGGCAAAACCAGCGTTTTCCCCTCCAAGAATTGCTTCGCAATTCTCGTTGACATAACACTACGCTACGAGCATTTTCCTATATATCAAAAAGCTGTCCCACATTTATGAGACAGCCTCTTACCTTTCACGCTGATCCATCTTACACTTGCGTGAATAATTCCTGCTCAACAGCTTGCAGTTCGGCTTCGGAGTAATCCATAGAAAGGATCATTTCACGGGATAATCCGCTTCCCAGCATTTTGCGTATTGCCTCCAAACGCCCTGCCGTCAATCCTTCTGAACGTCCCTCAGTCAATCCCTCCGAACGTCCTTCTTCTCGAACGATTTTTTCACGTTCTTCCGCATAATTTTTCGCATAATCCTCTACTGTTTTGCACATTTTCCCCAAACCTCCCTCCGTCTCTTTGAAATACTTAACTGCTTTGCTTAATGCGGGGAATCTGGCATCTTCAAATACATCTTTTCGTAAAAATAACTGGAGTAGTTCGGATTTGTCCGAACCATCCTTCACTACTGTATTGGCAAAGAAGATATCTTCCCCGTCATCTACAGGAGCATACCCCTCATTTGTTTTCATGCACCTTTTCACATGTGTGATCATCTGCCCGTTATGTAGAGCGTCATACTCCGTAATATATAAGATGGTTACCTGCGGGATATCCGAAAAATCGGTTCCCTTTGGCGTATATGCTGCCGTAGTTGATGATGCATAAAACCAATTCCTCTTGATATCGTCATTACCGGAACCCTTCTGCATCTCAATGTTCATATATGTTCCGTTTTCCAGAATACAGAGTACATCCAGAATAATCTCTCTGTGTAAACTCGTGATAACACACTGCGGTGTTACGCTTACCACTTTTAGCTGTGGCCGGTCCAACAGTGTGCGGAGTATCTCCTGGCAGACTTCCTTTCGTTCCGCCACCAGCCGGAACATGGCATCATCAATGATCCTTAAATTCTCTGCTGTTTCTCTTATCGCTTTTGAATATTGTTCAGTACCCACTGCCTTACCTCGCTTCCCCTACTTATCGTAGACGTGTTACAAAACAAGCAAGGTTCAGTCTCTGAGGTCCGACATCCCCGCTTGCTTTATGGGGATACCTGGCCCGGAAGGTATCATATGAGCTCTGCTTGAGAGACTCATTTAAGTTCTTTGTTTATATGTTCATCATATCATCATTGGTCACGCAAATCAACACCGACTCGTTAACCGGTGGTGTAAATTTATCTTTGGATTGTGTGTTGCAGAATATGCCTGTCGTGCTTGGAAGCACTAAATGCGAATAAATAGGTTTATTATACTCTTTTTTGCATTATTGACAAGCCCGTTTTTAACTGGAAACGATACTAAGGATATGTAACTGAGAAATGACTTCGTACAAGCTGTCTCTTCAGGTTCTGCGGATATACCTTATCCGTCACCGCAAAAATCTGTATCATCAGTACCTGTCGGTAATTCTTCTGCTCCAACGCCGTACGAAGCAGCGCCTCATATTCCTCCTCTGTCAAACGGTTCTGAATATCTTCGTGGTTGCTCTTTTTGCGGATATTGAGGCTTTTGCACTGCAGATCTGTACGACCGGCAAACTTACAATACGACTTAATACTGGCAATGATCGAATTAATACTACGCGCCTCATATCCTGCTTCCGGCAATGACTTCAAAAACGCATCCAATGAATTCTGAGACAAAGTCTGTGTTTGATCCGACAAAAAATGTGCGAGCTTTTTCACGTCTCGCACATACTTTTTCGCTGTATTCAATTTTACGTTAGAATCCATCAGATACGATTGAAACTGTTTGATATCTGATGAAGTGAGTGAATGAGTCATAATACATATTATGTCGCTTTTTTATAGAATCGTTGGAAAGATCCTGTTTTTCCTGCTTCCGGCAGCATTATCGCTTTGTTCAATCTTCTGATACCACTGCTCCCATTTCTTTTTGTCCGATCCGGAAAGGGTACTCATAAAACACATCATCTCCAGAGGAAATAATATCCGCTGTGAAAGATAGGTGTTGTCTGCCATAACACGGACGTTTTCGGCTGTTGCCAGTATGATCCCGGATTCTGTTATCCGTACCGGCTCATTCCCTGCCAGCCCCCCATCTTTGTGGTCAACGACCATGTTCATCTGATCAAGCTGCTGCTTATGCTCCTTTCCGGTTGATTTCACGTAGATGCGGGTTGTGTCAATGCTGCTGTGTCCGAGTACATCAGCGAGCTTGACGATATCTCCTGTCTGCTGATAGAACTCCCTTGCAAACAAATGGCGCAGATTATGGGGAAATGCTTTGCCGGAGGGCACTCCGGCTGCCATTGCCGCTGCTTTCATCCGCCGCCATACTTCCCTGCGGTCAACCGGCTGATGGTTGCGGTTCTGAAAGACGGCACCTTCACAGATATTATGCTTCTGTACATATTCTTTCAGCAGTTCCTGCAGGGCGGACGGTAACAGGATCCGGCGCACCTTTCCCTTGTTATGGACATCGACCATGCCGTTTTGTAAGCATGCTACATTGATGTAGCTGAGTTCACCGACACGGATGCCGGTTCCGGCGATCGTCTGCAGAAGTCTTGCTGTCTTCTCTTCTCCCTGGCGGCTGGCTGTGCTGACCATTCTTTTATATTCTTCCATGGTCAGCTCTTTTTCTTCGTTTTCAAATGCGGTTCGCTGTACTTTGATCGTCTTGATGCACAGATCGTTCCATTTCATAACGATGCAGAACCGATTGATCGCTGTGAGAAATGAGTTGATGCTGTTCGCTTTATAACCACCCTGTTCCTCCAGTTCTTTTTTGTATGCGATCATCAGGTCTCTGGTGAGACCTCTTCCGTCAGCATACGTCTGCAGTTTCCGCACATCACGTACATATTTGTGGATGGTGTTTGGTGTTTTTTCGGATTTTTTTAATTCTTTTTCAAACCGGGCGATATTCTGCTCTGTTACGATTTTTTCTTTCATCTTTTGTCCTGCTTTCTCCAATAAATGGCATATTTTCTATCATTATATCCAAACAAACCCGGAAGCAAAAGAAGAGAGTCCCTCCCCCTGTTTTTCTGCCTGAAATAATTCTTCAAAAAAATATACTCGTAAGAAAGTAACTTACGAGTATATTTTTTAACCCTTTAAAAACAGAGGAAAAATTTCCACAATCGCCTACAATAACCGGTCACATAATGCTCCCAAGCCAGTAGATCACCCCGACCACCCAGCTGCAAAATATCCCATACAATATCACCGGTCCCGCGATCGTAAAGATCTTGCAGCCGATACCAAAGACCTGTCCCTCTGCCTGAAACTCGATCGCCGGGGATACGACGGAATTGGCAAAGCCGGTGATCGGTACGATGCTTCCCGCACCGCCAAACTGCCCCAGCTTCTGATAGATGTTTAGTCCGGTCAGGATAATGCTTAGCAGGATCAGAGATAATGTGGTATAAAGCCCCGCCAGCTCCTTATCATTGCCGAGATACTGATAAAGACTGTTAAAGCCTTCTCCCACGACACAGATCGCACCGCCCACCAGAAACGCCTTGGCACAGTTTAAGAAACGATTGCTTTTCGGCGTAATATTGCTGACGTAGTCATTATATTTTTGCTTCTGTTTTTCGCTGTCTTTCTCCTGAAGAACCTCCTCAATGGATGGGTCATTATTTGAATTCATATCACTCTCTCCTTTTCTCTGTCCAATTTTACGGACACGTCAATTTTATGGACATATCTGTTTTAATGCTGCATCCGGAAATATAGTTGATAGAAGCAGGCAATCGCCTTGCCAAGTGCAAGCGCCAGGATCACAAGCGGAAGTCCCACCGCGAGCTTTACTCTCTGTACCAGAACCGGAATGACCTTAAGTGTTTCCGCCAGCGCCATGGCAAGACAGCCCACAAAGATGCCGGAAAATAGTCCGAACACAGCTAATGTCGCACTTCCAAACGGAATGGAAATGTGAAATACCGTCAGTACTGCCCCTGTTACACCTCCCAGAAATATACAGTTTTCCAGAAAATAGACACGGTTCGCTGTATGCAGACGGCTCGCCAGCCTCGGCAGCATTTCCAGAATAGAGATAAATGCGAACACGCCGCCGGCAACACTGATTCCGCCCGCAAATCCGATCACTCCCAATAAGATCAACTTCCATATCATGAGATTTCTTTGCCCTCCCTGGATGCATTTTTGATGATCGCATTGTTCATTTCCTGCTCATAATTGCGCATTTCCAGATGAAGCGGTGTCGGATCATCCCTCTCATTCCGGGCAGAGAAATGATTGTAAAAGCCGAGGATTCCTATGGCAATCCCCACGCAGTAGGTAATCTCCATGATGCTGCCCTTGGTCTGCTCCGTCCCCATGACCAGCCTGTAGAACAGAGAAAATACATCACCCACGCTGACATCCGTGTTAAATGTCATAATTGTAAAACCTGCGCCGAAAAATATGATCAGACTGACAAAGGCAGCCTTGACAATCTCCAGCCACTTGGCAGGCTTCGGTGTGTCCTTATATTCTACGATAAAATCCGGTTCTCCGATATTGATCACCTGCAGACCCGGGCGCTGTTTCTGCAAAAGCTCAATGACCTTCATCGCCGAAAAGACAAGCTTTTGCTCTTTCTCCTGCGAAAAAGTATAAAGCACCAGCTTGCCGGATTCCTTCTGCAGCGTCTGATCCGCAGTCAGGATCTCGGCAACATCCTCCAGTAGAACTTTTTTGTGTGACACCTGACTATTTTGTTCCAATTTTAAGTAGATAATATCTGACTTCATTGTCGGTTCCCTCCTGCTCCACAAATTTGCCGTTTGCATAGGTTGTCCGTGCATTACGCATAATTGCTATATAGCAGACGGTACTTAAGGTCATGATGCCAATGAGCAACACATAAAACCACATTTTCTTTTTCCGCATTGCATACACCGCCTTTCTCTTTTGTGTAAAGCATTTCCAAAATCGGAAATTTTATACTAGTTGTTGACGCAATCGAAGCAGGATTTTCTTTTCCAGGCGGCTGACCTGCACCTGACTGATCCCAAGCTCAGCCGCCACCTGCGTCTGCGTCATGTCCTCGTAATAACGCAGACGGATCAGTTTGCGTTCCTTGTCGCTCAGCGTATCAAGAAGCTGTTCCAGCAAAACATGATTGATCACATGCTCTTTTTCTGCATCAACTCCGGAGTCTGTTTCTCCGGTATTGGCTCTTGCAACTGCTGTTCTTGACACATAACCGACACTTGCATTCTCCCCGGCAACCACCTGATCGATCAAGCAGATCTCTTTGCCCTCCGGCTGATAGACCGGACGATAGATAGAGTCCACATCCCTGTTTGCCTCGATTGCCACTGCGATCTCCTCCGGTGCCAGCTCGGTTGCAGCCGCAATCTCATCAACCGTCGCCTGCCGTCCAAGCTCCTGCCCCAGCCGCTGCGCTGCCACTTTGATTTTCCATCCGTTCTCTTTCATGGTACGACTGATCTTTATCATTCCGTCATCCCGCATAAACCGCTTTATCTCCCCCATGATCATGGGCACTGCGTATGTACTGAACCTGACCTCAAAGTCCAGATTAAAATGATCGATCGATTTGATCAGCCCGATGCAGCCAATCTGAAACAGATCCTCCGGATCATATCCTCTTCCATTGAAACGTTTCACAATATTCCAGACAAGTCCCACATTTTCTTCCACCATACGATCTCTTGCCTGTCGGTCTCCGGCACGGGCTTTTTTCAATAATTCTATCGCATCCATAGGATCCTCCATACCTCTGAAATTCCCATTTTACAGGGAATTTTCACACGAATTGCCGATACGCTTACTGAGTTTTACCCGCGTGCCTTTTCCCACCTCCGAATACACCTGCAGCTCATCCATGAATGCCTCCATAAAGGCAAAACCCATCCCTGACCGCTCCCACTCCGGCTTAGTTGTATACAAAGGTTCCATCGCTTTTTCGATATCCGGGATCCCGACTCCGTGATCTGTGATCTCCACAAATACCTCCTGCCCCTTGATCTCACAGGTAATCTCGATCAGTCCCTCCCCGTTGTTGTAACCGTGAAGAATGCTGTTTGTCACCGCTTCCGAAACTGCTGTTTTGACATCCGCCAGCTCCTCTAATGTCGGATCAAGCCTTGTAATATATGCCGCCACAACCGTTCTTGCAAATGCTTCATTCTGCGAATTGCTATCTATGATCAGCTTCATTTGTCCTGTCCTCCTCTTTTATTCAGTCCTGCCACCGCCTGCTCCGGCGTGGCGTACCGCTCGATGATCTTAAACAGCCCGGACAGCCGGAAAATCCGCTCTATTTCATTTCCCACATTAGTCACAGCCGCCTTGCCGCCCCGAAACATCACTCTCTTGTAACGTCCCATGATCAGACCGATTCCGGAACTGTCCATAAAATCGGTCTTTGCAAAATCGAAAATAATATGTCGAATATTGCCGGCATCGATCAGCCGGTCCGACTGCTCCCGCAGCAGATTCACCGTATGGTGGTCAAGATCCTGTGATATGTAAATGATCAGACAATTCTGCTGTATTTCATAATGGATCGATTCTCTTTCTTTCTGGTTCAAAATATCTCCTCCTTCTCTCCAAAAATATAAAGCCCATAAAGAGTCGCTTGCGACTCTTTCGCGCTCGAGCGGTGCTGTTTACAGCTAACTTCTTCTCCGCGAGATGCGCATCCTCGCGGAGCGTTTTTTGCTTTATAGGAAACGAGAAGTTTCCTATAAAGCAAAAAAGACCTGCCAGAGTCATACGTTCTGTATACTCTGACAGGTCTCCCTATCATTTTCTCATGCGATATTCTGTGGTTTCCCACCTTGTCTTATGTGTTACTGACCAATCTCACGCAGTCTGCTCTTTGCCTCCGCAACTCTTGAGGAATCCGGATAATCATTGACCACCTGATCATAATACTGCTTTGCTGTTTCAAAATCGGACTTCTGCTGATAGCTGCGTCCCAGAAAATACATGGCGTCGGTATTATCCGCGTTGAATTTGAGGGACTTTTTCAGAAGCTTGATCGCCTTATCATAGTCCTTCTGTCCGGAATAATCACCCTGACCATTATAGCAGTCTCTTCCCTTTTCAAAATAGGAGGTCGATGCTGTATCGTAGGTTTCCTTCTTGATCTTGTTATAGAACTTCTTAGCTCCGTCACCGGACAGACTGTCGGCATCCACCTTGTCCAGTGCCTTTGCCGCTGACAGCTTATCATCATTCATGTAATACTGCATTGCCTGAATGAGATTATCATAGACCGCCTGAACACCGTCCAGATCAGTCGGACTGCCACTCTGGTAATCGGATAACCGCTTTGTCAGCTCATCCACCTGCTTCTGAAGCTCCGTGTTAGCATTCTTCAAGGTACTGACATCGCTTTCTCCGGATGCCAGATTCTCGCTATAGGTCTTGAATGCCTTATTATCGTTGCTGCTTGATCTCTGCTTCAATGCCGGTGTGATCAGAAACTGCATGATCACAATACCTGCGATCAGACCGAGAAGCACATGAACAAACGGCAGAACGGAAGGCTTCTCCTCCTTGTACAACGTAATCGGCTTGTACGCATTGTCATCCACTCTCGGAAGTGTTTTGCGTGCCGGCTGCTCACTTGTCTTTTCTTCCTTCGGCGTACCGTTCTCCCCTTTGATATGGACGTCTGACAGCTCCTTCAGATAAGCGAGTGTCGTTGTATTAGTCACATCGACACCGCTGATGGATTTCAACAGCTTGTAAGCACGCACGCGGTTCTCCTTCTTGCCGGTCTTCATATAAAGAAGTGCCAGAAGCTGATGCGCACGTATAAACTTCGGATTGGTGCTGACTACCTTTTTGAGCTGGATGATCGCCATATCCTCATCGCCGTTCTGCGCAGACATTAACGCAGAGTTGTACTTTTTGACCATCTGACTGTATGTCTCCAGACGGTTTGGATTGGACTGAACCAGCTGAATGTAGTGGTCTGCCTCGTTATGCTCCTCCTGAAAATGCTTACTGATCACCCACTCACTCAGTGCGGAAACGATCTCGCCCTCTTCAAAATAAATGAGTCCCAGCAGGTTTCTTGCGTTGGTATTTAATTTGTTAAATTTTAAGCTTTTGTGCAAAGATGCGATCGCTCCGGACAGATCTCTGACCTTTGCCTGTTCCAGACCGCGGTTATAGCAAATATTGGACGCACTGAGAACTCTGCGGTAATTGCGCAGCTCCTGTCCACAATTGTCACAACGATCTTTCTTGAAAGACACCTCTGCATTACATCTTGGACATCTCATGTTTCTTCCCCTATTCTGCTTTCTTTGAGCCTGTATTCACATCTGCCAGAATACTCTGGAGCAGATCCATCACATCGGTTGTACTGTTTCCATAAATGGCATCCTCCGCCTGCTCAATATCAAGACTAGGCTGAAATTTTTCTAATTCTGCCTCGAAATCCATCTTACACTACCTCCATTTATTCATCAAATCATTTTTGCCGCAATAATCGACATTCATCGGAATTATTTGTCCAATGCCTTTAATTCTTCTTCCACCTTTGCCATCATGCTGGTGTATTTCTCTAATTTCGCTTTCTCCTCAGCGACCTTTGCCTCCGGTGCCTTGCTCATAAACTTCTCGTTGTTCAGCATTCCGTTGACACGCTTTAACTCGCCCTCCAGACGCTTCTTCTCCTTGGTCAGACGTTCCTTTTCCTTCTCGAAATCAACCAGATCAGCCAGTGGCATATAAATGGTTGCCTTCGGAATAACAACAGAAACAGCATTGTCTTCTACACCTGTCTTATCCATCTGTACAAACAGCTCAGATGCATAGATCATATGCTCATAAGCATCTCGACTTCCCTCGAGTACCTTACAGGTCTCCTCATCATCTGCCACGATATATACCTGCGCCTTGCGTGCATTGGCAACGTTCATCTCGGTACGGATGTTACGGATACCGCGGATCACGTTCTTGATGTGCTCTGCCATTGTCTCTGCTGCAGGATTGTTCCACTCCTCCTTATACTCCGGCCATGAAGAGATCATGATAGACTCCTCCTCTGACTGGATCGTGCAGAAGATCTCCTCTGTGATAAACGGCATATACGGATGAAGCAGCTTCAGAGAATCGATCAGCACGGTACGGAGTGTCCAGAATGCTGCATTTGCAGATGCCGGATCCTTTTCCTGCGCAAAAAGTCTTGGTTTAACGATCTCAATATACCAGTCACAGAACTCGGTCCAGATAAAGTCGTTGATCTTCTGAACCGCAACACCGAGTTCGTATTTCTCCATGTTCTCGGTAACTTCCTTTGCCAGAGTATTTACCTTGGAAAGGATCCACTTATCTGCCTCCTTGAGTTCCTCATAAGCAGGCTCTGTGATCGTATTATCACCCAGATGCATCATAATGAAACGGGATGCATTCCATACCTTATTGGCAAAGTTACGGCTTGCCTCAACACGCTCCCAGTAGAAACGCATGTCGTTACCCGGCGCATTACCTGTAACAAGGGTGAAACGAAGTGCGTCTGCACCGTATTTATCAATAACCTCCAGCGGGTCAATACCATTGCCGAGGGACTTACTCATCTTACGTCCTTGTGAATCACGAACGAGTCCGTGGATCAGAACCGTATCAAACGGAACCTTTCCGGTATGCTCAAGTCCTGAGAACATCATACGGATAACCCAGAAGAAGATAATGTCATATCCGGTAACAAGTGTACTTGTCGGATAGAAATAATCCATCTCCTCGGTGTTGTCCGGCCAGCCAAGTGTGCTGAACGGCCAGAGGGCGGATGAGAACCAGGTATCAAGTGTATCCGGATCCTGACGCATCGGCTTGCCACACTTCGGACAATTGCAGCTGCTTTCCTTGGTAACAACCATCTCGCCACAGTCATCACAGTAAAATGCCGGAATCTGATGTCCCCACCAGAGCTGACGGGAGATACACCAGTCACGGATGTTCTCAAGCCAGTGATAATATGTCTTATCGAAATGAGGCGGTACAAACTTGGTATCACCGTTCTTCACTGCATCGATCGCAGGCTTTGCCAGATCCTCCATCTTCACAAACCACTGAAGAGAAACTCTTGGCTCAACCGTTGTATGACAACGATAGCAGGTACCTACATTATGCTCATGATCCTCGATCTTAAGGAGTGCTCCCTCTGCCTCCAGATCCTTCACGATTGCCTTACGCGCCTCGTAACGATCCATGCCTGCATACTTTGGATAATCGTCCACAATCTTCGCATCGTCTGTCAGGACATTGATGACCTCCAGGTTGTGACGCTTTCCAACCTCGAAATCGTTCGGGTCATGTGCCGGAGTAATCTTTACAACACCGGTACCGAACTCCATATCTACATAATCATCCGCGATGATCGGGATCTGACGGTGTACGATCGGCAGATCAAGCATCTTACCAACCATATCTTTGTAACGCTCATCGTTCGGATTAACAGCAACTGCCGTATCACCGAGCAGTGTCTCCGGACGTGTCGTTGCAAGATCAATATATCCGGTGCCGTCTGTGGTCTTATAACGCAGATGCCAGAAGCTTCCTGCCTGATCCTCATACTCTACCTCAGCATCGGAAAGGGATGTCAGACAATGCGGACACCAGTTGATGATACGCTTTCCACGATAGATCAGACCCTTATTGTAAAGATTAACGAAAACCTCCTTGACTGCCTTAGAGCATCCCTCATCCATGGTGAAACGCTCTCGATCCCAGTCGCAGGAAGAACCGATTTTCTTAAGCTGTTCTACAATACGTCCGCCGTACTGTTTCTTCCAGTCCCATACATGCTCCAGGAACTTCTCTCTTCCGATATCATCCTTGGAAATACCCTGCTCACGAAGCTTCTCTACTACCTTTGCCTCTGTAGCGATGGATGCATGGTCTGTTCCCGGAACCCAGAGTGCCTCATAGCCCTGCATTCTCTTAAAACGGATCAGAATATCCTGAAGTGTGTTATCCAGTGCATGTCCCATGTGGAGCTGTCCTGTGATATTTGGCGGCGGCATAACGATCGTAAATGGTTTCTTGCTGCGATCTACCTCCGCATGAAAATATTTTTTCTCCTGCCATTTGTCATAAGTTCTTTTCTCAATGTCCGCAGGATTGTAGTTTTTCTCCAGTTCTTTTGCCATTATCTTACATCCTTTCTTCTCATTATCTATAAAATTATATGCTTTATCATCACTTGGCAGAGCTTCAAAGCCCCTTAAGATGAGCTCATCAGAGCTCCTTAGATCTTACGTTTGTCCACCGGGTTAAGTCCAAAGCTTTCATACGTACAGTCATAATACTTCCAGAAATCCTTCGCCTTGGAAAACAGATTGTCATATACCCTGCCGTTTAATTCCACCCACGCATGACTGGTGTCGTGGCAGACATATACATTCCGATAACCGATCTCATGAAACAGAAATGCCAGTGCCGAGGATTCAGACACGCAGCAGCCTGCATGATGCTTGAAAATATCATTGGCAAAGGTACATTCCCAGCCCTTTTTCTTGTAGATCGGCTCCAGAAAACGATAACGGCGGTAATCACATTTCATGATGTACCGGTAACATTTCATTTTCTTTTGCTCCATCGTATCCGACGGCTTTGTGATCTTTGCTGCGAGCCTTGCCGCCGTGCGCATCGTGTCGATCTTTCGTACATTCAGCCTGCTTTTGACCGCATGATCCTTCCGGATACGGATACCGTCCACCTTTCCCTGATGTACCATCACACCACTTGCACGGTCAAGATAATAATACTGACCGGCTAATTTCAGCCAGCCCTTATGCATATCTCCGCTTTTATCGAAATAATATGTCTTCTTCCGTATGGTAATAAAAGAATGCTTCAGCTTCTTTCCACCGCAAAAAACATAATTCGTCGTATATTTCCTGTGCACAAGCCTGCCCGGCACCGGCGTTACTGTCGGTTTGACCGTCGGCGATGGCTTTACTGTGGGCGGCTTGCTCTCTGCCGGCTTCGCCGTGGATGCCGCTGCAGGACTTTCCGACAAAGCTGCATCCGCCAACTCCGGCGAATTCACAGACTTTACTGTCTCCGGAGTGTTCTCCGGGCTGTCGACTCGAAAAACACCTCTGGAATCATCATAAAAGGAAATGCCTGCATGGACATTTGCCTCATGTTCCTTTACGGCTGCCTCACCGGTCCGCACTGCACCTCCGGTCAAAAGCAGGATTGCCGTCAATGTCAGGACGGTTCCCATCCAAAATCTGTTCTTATTCATGCTTCTTCCGCCTATTCTACACTATCTACGATCCATGTCTTTCTGTTCTCGGTGTGACAGTAGACGACGAAACCATCATATTTGGCAATACCATCATATTCATTCTCATAATAGCAGCTTGCTGCTTTGGAAAGCTTCTTGTACTTTCCGATGGCTTTTACAAGACTGGTCAGCTTCTTTCCAATATATTTCTTCGCCTTTTTCTTCTGCTGCCGGATCTTCTTCCGGGATTTCTTTGTCTTCTTCCCGGAAGTCGTTGTCTTCTGCGTCTGTGTCGTCGTTGTTGAACGGCTGGCAGCACTGACATATACTGTTTCCGTTCCTGCCTGACCGGCAATATCCGATGTCGGCGCCGTCATGCTGACTGCCAGAATACATGCCAACAGACTTGTAAGTGCTCGTTTATTTTTTTTCATACTAATCCTACATCCTTTCTCAGTCCTCAGATTTCGGACCGCTGGCACAATATCTGCAAAGCACATGATCTCATACGATTGCCTCTTTTACAGATCAATGCCTACAGTATCATGCTCATTTTATCACATATTCCCCCAGAAATCCAGTTGTGTAGTAGTTTCTGTCTTTTTTTGTGATAATTTCCAGCCGATAGTCATCTGACGGCATGGAGGAGATATCAATATACGCACCGTAGCTGTAGGAACGGTCTGCTTTTTCGTCCATCGGATCATAGACTGACGGAAACGCCTCAAACATCAGAAGGTTCTTTTCCCCATAGAAGCTGATGTAAACCGGCGAATCGTCGTCCGTAAAACGGGGATCCGTCTGACCGCTGACCCGGAGCACCCCGTCCTGCTTCTCCGTTTCCATTGTGGCAATTGTTCCTTTGATCTCTTTCACATCCTTATCAAATGAAACGCCCGGTGCCATCATATACGGCACTCCCTCCAGTAATGTCGGGATCTGCCGCTGCGCCAGCTCAATCACCACATCATCCACCTTACTCTGTGACAACAGGCTCAAATCATACGGCACCTCCTTGGTGAAAAATCCCTTCTTATACTCCTGTGCCACAAACGGGACAAGCGCATTGCCAAAGGAATCCCGGTACATTAAAATGTTCCGGTGCTTTGTTTTCTTTCCTCCGGCAGATGAGTCCACAGATTTATTCTCCGTTCTGATCTCCATCTGCTCCGTGGACACCACCTTATTGGTATAGCGGTAATCCTGCTTTTTCGAATAGATCACGTTCCAGTCCTTTTTACTGCTCTTCGGAAACAACATCCCCTGAAGATCTCCGGCAAAACTTTTCTTTCTGGTATATGCCTCCTTCTCATAGGAGGTATGCTTCTTTCCAAGGGCATCCAGAATATTCTCACAGGCAATGGAGGCTCCGATATTATTCCAATGTGTGTCCAATTTATGGTACACCTGCTCCTTCTGCTCAGAAAGGACTTCGCGCAGATCGACATAATGAACCCCCTGCTCCTTCATTGAAGTGATCAGAGCATTCAGATTACCCTGTCCGTTTAATGGGACATACCGGTCCGGCATATATTCTCCGTAAAGCGTGTTCTTATTCGGTGCTGCCACAAATACAAAATCAGCATCACAGACCGCAACGCCCTGTTCAATCAGCTTCAGGACTCTGGCACAATTGTGGATCTGCCGTTTATTCAGACAGTTCCGTTTCATATAATCGTCTAATGTCTCCTCAAAAAACAGCCATCCATCCTTGCCGACGATCACCTTTTCATTTGCCGAGCTTTGAAACAGATCCGCCTTCACCCCGGCATCTGCCGTGATAAGTTCCTGCCGGAATGCAAAATGATCCGCCATATAATCGGTCAGCTCCTGAAAAAACTGCAGATTCACCTTTCCGTCCGTCACCGGCTGTGGCAGTGCTTCGTCATGCTTCTTCTCTATGCTCAGATCCGCCTTGTAGAAGCGCATTCCCACAAATGGAACAAGAAGCAGTCCCATAAATATTATGATAAAAAGTTTCTTCTTCATCAAGCCATCCTTTCCTCTGCTCAAAACAAAAAGTGCAGCGAAACAATGTATCCGGTTCTTCGCTTTCTGCAGATCAGCTTCTCTTTTTAGAACCGGAAATAAATAAATGGGTTATAAGCCGCTCCGGCAAGACTGCAGACGCACAAAAACAAAAGTACCAGTACACCGAGATACTTAAGTACCTCCCATACCGCCGCATATCTGTCCCGCAAGCTTCCGGTACATTTCAAAAGCTTTGCCGTCACCGGATAGGAAAACAGGATTCCACCGGCGATCAGCACCACCGTATATCCATCAAGCTGCTCCATCAGAAAGCTGCGGGACACCAGATCAAACCGCAAGCCGGTAAACATCGTCCGGATCATCCTCCAGCCATACGCCGCCGTGTCTGCCCGAAACATAACAAATGCCGTGATCGCAATGATCCATGTATACAGATTCCCGATCCACTTAAACCGGCACTTACGGATCGGCAGAACCGTATCCTCCAGTACGTTCATAATACCGTGGATCATTCCCCAGATCACAAAGGTCCAATTGGCACCATGCCATATTCCTGTCAGAAGAAAAACAAGCAGCTTGTTGCATTCTGTGCGAAGCTTTCCCTTTCGGTTGCCCCCGAGCGGAATATATACATATTCCTTAAACCAAGAGGACAGGGAGATATGCCAGCGACGCCAGAATTCATGAATGCTGTCCGCACTGTACGGATGCTTAAAATTCTCCTGAAAATGAAATCCAAACATGGATGCCATACCGATTGCCATATCGGAATATCCACTGAAATCATAAAATATCTGAAGCGCATAACACACAGCACCCAGCCAGGCAACCGCCATCCCGTACTGTCCGATATTCAGGGCAAATACATGATCTGCCACCTTCCCCAGTCCATTTGCAAAGATCAGCTTCTTAAATAGACCTTTCACAAAACGGCAGATGCCATCTGCAATCTCTGTCTCATTCAGACAGCGGTGATCGATCTGCTCCTCGATCTCATTCCACCGGACGATCGGACCGGCGATCAACTGCGGGAAGAATGAAATGTAGAGAAGCACCTTCATGAAATCCTTCTGACACATGTCCCGATTTCGGTACACATCGATCACATAGGACATTGCCTGAAATGTGAAAAAGGAAATCCCAACCGGCAGTCTGATCGCCGGAACCGGAAGTGCAATTCCAAACAAAGCATTAACATTCGTAACCGCAAAGCCCGCATATTTGAATACACCGAGAACAGCCAGATCACAGATTACTGCAAGCACAAGGAGCAGTCTTTTCATCCTCTTACCGCGAACCGCCGCAATGCCTCTGCCAAAGCCATAATTGACGCCTGCCGATGCGATCATCAGAAATACATACACCGGCTCGCCAAATGCATAAAAGATCAGACTTGCCAATGTCAGAAATGCGTTCTGCGCCCACCGCTGCCGGATCAGTAAACTGCCGATAAATGTCAATGGTAGAAACGCAAATAAAAATATCGCCGAACTAAATACCATCTTTTGTCCTTTCCGATACTAGAAGAAAAAGAGCCCCGAAGGACTCTCCTTGATTTATATTCGTATGGAATTATGCAAGTTTGCTCTTAGCAACCTCAACGAGAGAAGCGAATCCCTCCGGATCAGAGATAGCCATCTCAGAAAGCATCTTTCTGTTGATATCAATCTCAGCGAGCTTCAGACCATACATGAACTTGCTGTATGAAAGACCGTTAAGTCTTGCTGCTGCGTTGATACGAGCGATCCAAAGACGTCTAAACTGTCTCTTTCTCTCTTTTCTACCTGCGAAGGAAGAAGTCAGGGCTCTCATAACAGACTGCTTAGCCACTCTATACTGCTTAGATCTTGCTCCTCTATATCCCTTTGCAAGCTTTAAAACTCTATTGTGTTTCTTCTTTGCATTTAATCCGCCTTTAATACGTGCCATTTGTCTTTCCTCCTTTTATTATTTAGAATATGGTAAAATGCGCTTCATCATCTTAGCGTTTGTTGCATCTACCTCTACAGCTTTTCTCAGGTTTCTCTTTCTCTTTGTTGACTTCTTATTCAGGATGTGGCTCTTGTAAGCTTTCATCTTCATAAGCTTTCCTGTTCCTGTAGTTTTGAAACGCTTTGCAGCTGCGCGCTTTGTTTTCATTTTTGGCATGATAGTTTCCTCCTTATTTGCATAATATTTATAAACCGGTGTATCTGTCTGCGACAAAACACCATCTTGAAAGCCTTGCTCACCGGTAAACGGTCAGCCAATCTTTACTGTCTCTTCTCTGATAAGAACATTACCATGGTACGACCTTCCATCTTGGCAGGCTTGTCAACAACGGAAATGTCCTCAAGCTTCTCATAGAAGCTGTCCAGAATCTGCTTGCTGTAATTGATGTGTGCGAGCTCACGACCACGGAAACGAAGCGATACTTTAACACGGTCGCCCTTACTCAGGAACTTTCTCGCCTGATTTGCCTTTGTGTTCAGGTCGTTGACATCGATATTCGGAGACAAACGGATTTCTTTGACTTCCATTGTTCTCTGCTTTTTCTTTGCCTCTTTCTCACGACGTGCCTGCTCATAACGGTACTTACCGTAATCCACGATCTTACATACCGGCGGCTTTGCGTTCGGTGCAATCTTTACCAAGTCAAGATCTGCTTCTCTCGCAAGCTTCATGGCATCTCGTGCTGACATGATTCCCAACTGTTCCCCGTCCTCGCCGATCAGACGAATCTCTCTGTCTCTGATCTGCTCATTTACTGCTGTCCTACTAATGATTCTGCACCTCCATAAAAAAAGTGGATAAGCAAAGCTCTATCCACTGATCCTATCACAAATCCCAAACCTGAGATTGATGTCATTATTTAACCCGAGTCACGCTCTGTGCTAAGGTGAGAGTGGATTTCTCTGCTTTGTTGTTATATTCTCCGTTGTACATCGGCTGTATTTCAGCACATTTACTGCACAACAAAAATCATATTATCATATGTTTTTTTATTTGTCAAGCACTTCTTTGATGATTTCCGAACCGTTTTCACTGCTTCCAGCCACTTCACGGATCTGCTTTTCATAATCCTCTTTGACTTCGGTGTTATAACGGATCTGCTCACGCAGCTTCTGCCGTCTCTGATTCAGGTCATGACGGATTTCCACCATCTCGCGGTCATCTAAGATTGCGTAGGTCTGCACCAGCCATACCTCGGTGTCGGAAACCTCATGGCGGTCAAGCTGCTGCTGCAATGCATCATTACTCTTAGAAAGCTGCTCGGTGTTTTCCCGGAACCTCCGCTCGTATTCCTTCGCCTTACAGTATTCCCCCCAGAGTTCTTCAAAATCAGCAGCATTTTTCACACCAAACTTTTCACGGTTATAATCAAGCACACTGACATTGTTGACATACTTGATCTTCGTCCTGTTCAACAGCTCCACTGCCTTGTTATATTTTTTCTCGGACAATGTGATCTCGTACCGGTTCTTGTTAGACTCAGTAAAGATCACAACCGCAGATACCGCCGCAAGTGCCAGTGTCCCAATATATGGATAGGTCATGTTGCTGTCCAGATTAAAGTACAGCAATATAAACAGCACGATCAGCGAGCCGATCAGACCGGATATGCCCTTGGCAAGCTTTTTTAAAAAGTCCTGTCTCCCGGCAATCTCTCTCTGATTCTCCTTAATATATGCCTTTTCTGCCTCGAGATGCTTCATATCACTGTCGATCGCCTTCTGGTACATCTCATTCTCATACATTTTCTTGATCTCATCGATCAGCTCGTCCTGATACCGGTCAAACCGCCGCATCTGACGCTCTGTGATCGTGAGTGTCCGGTTCTTATATTGATTTCTCTCCTGCAGCAGACGCTGGATCCGTTTGCAAAGCTCGAGCAGTTTTTCTCTTTCTTCACCTGCAATCCGGTCAATCTTCTGAATGTCCGTCAGGTATTCCGTCACCTGCCCGTATTCTGCACGGGCAATCTCTGTCTGCCGCTCACATTCCCGGATCGACTCGAGACAGGCCTGTACGAAGCGCTTCTGCTCCGCTTTCCCCTTTGGAACCACACGCTCTGCCGCAAGCTCTTTCTCGGAAAGACGTTTCTCTTCTCCAGTCATCTCTTCTGCCACTTCCTGCGAAAGATTCTGCTCCTGTGCATTCTCCTCCGCCCGGAGACTATTTTGCTTTTTCTTTTTCCGATGCCAAAATGCCATCTGTGATAACCCCTCTTTCTACCTATGAAAGCATGCTTTTGCGGTACTCGTCTTTCCACTGAAATACCAGCTCAGCTGCCTGCTTCCGATAAGCTTCATCGCCCTGTTCCTTCATCCGCCGTATCCTTCGCACCACACGGCACTCTCTGCTGTCCACACTCTGTCTGAGTGCCTCCTCATACTGTGCCTCCATGAAGGTCTGCTGTTCTCTTGTCACCCCAAGCTCCTGAATGCGTTTCTGATATTCTTCAGTCCGCCCCGAAAGCTTGAGGCAGTAAAGACAGGATTCCAGTGCCTTCTGATCATTGACATATTCGTAGGATTTCTGGAATGCCTGCGCCGCCTGGCGGTATTCTCCCATGCCTGCCGCCGCTGTTCCCAGCCGGTAATACAGATCTGCATACTCCCCGGACTGCGCATTTAACATATCCGGGCTTTTCAGGATACGCTCATACTCCTGTCTTGCCCGCTCGAGACTGCCGCTTTTCAAATAGGTGTCCGCCTTGATCTTCTGTCTTCCCCTCATCGGCACATTCTGTGTCTGATCCATAATGACGATCAACTCATTGATCTCACTCTCCGTATAATAATCGCAGCTGCAGCACAGCGTAACAACAATATCCTTGAGATTATTGTGATCCTCCCGCATACGGTCAAGCTTATCGGCGGTCTCCTCCATGCCAAGCTCCCCTCGGATCCAGTCCGCGAACCCCCGGTCAAAGACCTCCTCCTGCATCATATAAATATTATTTCTAATGTAATAGCAGACCTCCTCGATGGAATACACCTTCGTCTTCGTCATCGGAAAACAGTAGGGATTCTTCGCAATGACACTGCTGCATAATATTAACTTTCCCATGAAATTCCTCCAATCACAGACTGAGATAACGTTCCCAGATACGATTGCTGGACGGACAATACTCTCCAAAGCCATTATCCTTCAGCGTCACAATGCAGTGAGAAGCATCGGCAAATCGAAGCCTCAGCGTAAAACGCGTCATTTTATTTGGACGCTCGTCAAAGCCCTCCAGCGATAACAGATGTACCGTTGTCTCTCTTCGAAGCACATTCTGTATCGTCAGCTGCAGCTCCTCCTCGTCATCCGTAATAAAATCCACACTGACATCTACATCCTTCCACGGAACTCCTGCTCTGACCAGAGGCAGTTCCTGCATTTTGGCATCCTTATAGACCCGCAGGGAAATGCCGGTGTGGATCATCTCCTGATCCAGAAACAGAAAATCGCTCATCACACCTTCCCCGGCAAACTCCCTCGCCGCAATGCAGGCACCCTTTGTAAACAGATTTCCACCACGAAAAACACGTCTGCCGGTACACAGCTGGCTTAATGCGGTATTGGCCCATTCTCCCTGAAAACCCTCCCCGGTCACATAGATCGTGGAGATCATCTGCTTATGCATCTGTGTGTTGGCAAGATTGACAAACGCATATTCCATCTTGAAGCTGCTGTCATGCTCCATCATATCCCAGTTCAAATTCTGGCTGAGATCGATCTTTTTGACGCCGACAATATACGGAATATTTCTGCGGTCAATATGGATCTGCGAATAAAACAGACCGTCCCTGCCAAACTCAAACAACGCCACATCATTGAGCCACAGCTCTTTCTTCTGGCTGAGTGCATAATACATATAACTCTGCTGGTGCAGCTGAATCACATAGCGTTCCTCGCCGATCCCGATCCTGTTCAATGCCCCCTTGAGCGCATTCACCAGATTGTCCGTTTTATCGGACACTGAGATGACCAGCTTACGGATCGTCTCACTCGGAAAATATTCCTTCAGGCAGCTTAACAGCTTGACAAAAAAACGCACCAGTGCATCGACCGGTTCAAGCTCCATATCTCCTGCCGTGACCTTGTTCTTCTCGGAGATCTGTTTTAACATGTCCCGAAAAAGGTACACCTCTTCGCGCTCTGCTGCCATCAGTGCCTCTGTTCCAAACAGCCACTCTTTCTTGACCGGCTGCCAGGATAAAACGGTTGGGCATTCATATTCTCTCTCTCTTCCAACCAGACGCCCTGCCGGTATCACCTTGTCAATATCCCGTCGATAGCAGGACAACTGTGTGAAATCATTACTCAGATCAACTCCTACCAGTAATTTTCTATCTTCGGTCATTTATTCCTCTGCCTCCATCATCCGGTTTCATCAATAGCTTTACGATCGCCCGTTTCTCTGCATACTCCTGCATCAGATCCAACAGTTCCTCATCTCCGGTATTCTGTCTGGAAAGCATATTGTTTAACATACGGTAACCATTGATGCCTTCCTCTTCACCCATCTGATCCACATAATTTAAGCAGACAGGCTCCGTGCATTTCTCGTTGCCGTCCTCATCAATCTCCAGCACCTGATACTCTACTGTCTCATCCTGAAACAGGATAAAGCCGCGGACACGGATTCCTTCAAACACATCCGGCATCACCTCCGTCACCGTCGGCTGATGCTGTCCGTCCACAATATAGGTGTACCGGATTTTCACCTCATGCGCCGGATCTGCCGTATATTCTACATACTGCTCCTTTAGCAGGGTATCCGGCAGGACAAGCTTATCCTTAAACTTCTGAAAATAAGGAAGAATAATATTCTTTTCGTAGAGCTGATGCAGATTGTAATCCACAAACACAGCCTCCGAGCCGGCAAGCATACCATGATCCGACAAATGCTTCAGCACTGCCAGCAGACACGGCCGGTTCTCCTCGACCTGCACATGTTGGTAGAAGGAAGCGAAAATCTCCTCCGGCAGCGTTTCTCCTTGCACCAGATAGCGATATGCCGCTCTCTTCAAAAAAGCACGGATCAGCTTCCTGTTAAAACCGTTCTCCTCATAGGAAAAGAATACCTGATACGCCTCCGGAACCATCTGATCCGTAAATAGGATCTGTGCCAGAAGTCTCTCTGACAATATCTGGATATTAATCCCGAACTCCCGGCAGGCATTCCAGATCCGCACCATCTCCGGAATCGTCCCGCTGTAATGATCGCACAGATACATCAAGACCGGCTTGTCAAATTCTCCGGCACGAAAAATGTACCACGCAAGCTTCGTGAGTGTGACATCCTCACCGGCACCGACAAAGGCATGACCGGCGATCTTGAGCACACGTTTCGGATCCATACCTTCCCAGCCAAACATCATAAGACCTTCCATGCCTTTTTCATACTTATGACGCACCGCACAATACTCGATAAATTTGCCACGGTCTCTCGACAGAACCTGTTCCCAGTCCATATGCTCCAGTTCCCGGTCCAGAAGCTCCCCCTGAAAATTATCAAAATAATATTGCATTTGTATGGCAAACAGGGATCTCTTCCATTCCGGTTCCAGCCCCGCAATCCCAAGGATCCGTCTGCGCATTCCGGCAATATCCTCTCCGGTGCGGTTTTCACTGACCGCTTTTTCGTACAGATGCAGGAGCACACGCACATTATCTCCGACATACGGAAGGCATTTTACGATCAAATGATCCAGATGCACCATGCGGTGTACCGTATAACCGATCGAGGAGGAATAACGCCTTCCAAGCCGATCCGTCAGGAATATCTGCGGCTGTGCCGTAAACACCGCGATCATCGCTCTGCCATTGACAAAGGCAGCCGTCTCCTCCTGCTGAAGCTGGCGATGACGTACAACGACGCCTGCGATATGCGGATCATCACAGCGGATCTCTCTGGCAAAAAGAATTGCCGGTAATGCAGCAGCAAGCTGCTCATCCACATCCTCCTCGCCGATAAATTCCTCATAGATCACCGCCAGATGATCATTGAGCCTTCCCTGCAAAAGCTGCTCTCTGGCAAACTTTTTCATCGTATCGCAATAGTGATCGTAGGTCGACTTATCGCGGTCCTTATGGCGGATCACATAGGCATAAAGCATCGCCTTCTTAGTCGCATTCAGTTGATTATTATAAGAAAAATAAAGCAATATGCGGTTCGGAAGCACCATATCCGGCGTCTCCTGAAGTGCATAAATATAATTTTCATAAAGATCGGTGATCTTTAAGTTGTGTTCGATTCCCAGAAGGTACCATTTGACATTCTCCGCAGATGCTCTGCGCTCCCGCATCAGAAGCTGGCAGATCATCGTCAGCAGATCATCCGATGGCTGCTCCTCATACATCCGGTACATATCCTGCAGCATGACCCCGGAGAAATCTCTCGTCCGGCTGATCAGATAGGCATAGCGGAACTTTAATTCTTCCTCCAGCATACGGTTTGCAAGTCCCCAGTGAAATACCTGCGCCCTGGCATCGGACAACTCCAGTACAAGCTCCGGCGTACTGTTATAAAGACGGCACAGCTCCAGATACATCAGCGGACTGTGGCAGCCTGCCTCTATCTGCTCTAACACCGCCTCCTGCCGCTTCACGGAAATCTGATACCGTTCATCCATCTGCAATAAAAACCACAGGATCAACCAATGATGGGACTGCGTCCGATAGCATTCCCGGATCTGTTCCAGCGCCCCTGCTCTTTGTGCCGCCTCCGGCTTCCACAGATACATCAGATAATAATAAGAACAGTATAAGAGCGGCTCCTGATTTCGGATTTCTATAAGATTTCCCTCTAACTGGGACATTTCCAGATGAAAGATTTCCTCCATGCCGTTAAGAAGTGCCAGATGGATCCGAAACACTCTGGCAAGCCAGCCGTATTTATCTCTGTCATGCTCCGGCTGATCCTGCTCAGACTGAGCAAGGCTGCCGACATTCTTTTCGACGGATGTGGCATAATCCTTTTCGGATAATTTTCCTGCCTGATAATAGACAAAGCTTTGATACAGGCTGCTGACCGCCTTCTGCTGCGTAATCTTCTCTCTGCGCTCCTCGTCCGACATGCAGTACCGGCGTGCGATCACCCTGATCTCCAGCGTCTGTCGGGCACTGCTGATCGTGATGCGCGCAAAATTGTGTCCAATCGACATGCAATCCGGATTGATCACAAACGGCAGCTCATAGACGTCCCCGGCAAAGTCTGTCGTACGGACACAGGAACGGTCAAAACGCACAAATGCCGCATCCGACTTTACCTCATATTCACCGTAACCCCAGGTGTCCCTGCGAAGTACAAGCTTGTCCGCAAATACTTTCTCGCAGTTCGGGTACTGCAGCTCCCTCTTCTCCACCGTAAGCTGTACCGGTGTTTTCTTATGCGCAGCGATCAGAAACTCCTCTAATGCCATGCTTTTGTCGTTGCCCTTCATGAGACCGTGGTAGCGCTCCAGATATGTCTCCTTATTCTGCAGAAAGATCCTTGCAAAGGACGGACTCTGAAAAAGACGGAGTGCCTCCACATAATGGCTGCGCACCAGCTCCGTAAACTGATTCAGATCGCGGATACGCCCCGCAGAGGTATCACATGCAGGTACGGCAACGTTCACGGTAAATGCAAGCTCCGCCACGCCGCAGTCCGAAAGGATGCGGATCCTTCCGTGGATCACATCTCCCGGCTCACAACAGGTTCCCCGGAAGGCGAAAGAGATTTCATTGTCCGTCCCCTGAAATGCTTCCTTTTCCAGTATCATACTTCCACAATCCGTGCAGACGATCCCCTTCATGCTGCGTCCCGCACTGTTGGAAACCCGGAAGCTTCCCTGCGCGATCTCACCGGCATCCACAGACACAGAAAGTGCAGAAGGCGTCATAATCACCTCCGGCATATGATATTCAAATATTCCCTTTGCATACTGATCGATCTTCTCTTTCATGCTGCCTCCCGTAGCTTACTTGCATACCAAGCATAATTATAAAAATTATACCATTTTGGCAGGGAGCATTTCAAGGGTAATGTCTTGAAAAAGGACAAAAAGGTCTCCGGCTGCTGCCGAAGACCCTGATGATACAAACTATAAAATTGTGTTGCGATACGGATGCAATCATATACATCATTCCATATCCGAAAAACATCGTCCGAGGGATCAATAATCTAATGCGATATCCTCTGAAAATACCGGATGCTTTCCATCCTTCTCGGAAATATTCGGAACGACTCCCTCCGGAATCGGCCACTTTACACCGATCGTCTCATCATTCCACATAATGCCTGCCTCGGAAGAAGGATCATAAAAGTCCGTACACTTATATGCAAACTCTGCTGTATCAGACAATACATAGAAGCCGTGAGCAAAGCCTTCCGGAATATAGAACATGTTCTTCTTCTCTGCGGTCAGTGTCACACCGAACCACTTGCCGTATGTCTTGGAGCCGCGACGGATATCCACTGCCACATCAAAAACCTCACCGCTGAGCACACGGACCAGCTTGCCCTGTGTATGATTCTTCTGATAATGAAGGCCACGAAGCACGCCCTTTGTTGAGCTGGACTGATTGTCCTGTACAAATACCATATCAAGACCAGCTTCCTTAAATGCATTGTAATTATATGTCTCCATGAAGTATCCGCGGTTATCACCAAATACCTTTGGCTGGATCAGATAAAGACCCTCGATCTCACCGCATTTTTCAAATGTAAAATTCCCCATTGTTCTCACCTTTCTTGGTTTTCTCTTGTTTTTCTGTGGCTCATTATACCACTACGGCACTTACTTCGCAAATAATTTTTTCCTCTTCGCCTTTTTTCGTTCTTTTCGCCGCTCCCTGTGGCAAAACTGCGTCACATCCCCCGTATTTTCCTGTGCGGCTGCAATCTCCTTCGCCGCCATTGAAGCATCCCCGTTTTCAGGCTGCATCTGTCCGCCGGAAACGTTTTCTTCCTGTTCCCCCTTGACCTGCTGTAAAATTTCCTTCAGAAGATGAATCTGTTTTTCCTGCAATTCCTCCTTCTGCATCAGAAGATAATTCATCTCCTTCTGCATCCGCACGGAAACCTCCTCACAGATCCGCTGTTCGGACTCCCTGCCGACCTCCTCGACCGAGGACCGGATCATCTGGCGAAGCATTGTCTCAAACTGGCGAAGACGCTCTAATGAAGCCGCCTGCGTCTGTCCATAACGGCTCTGCACCGGCTCCTTCTCCCGGCTCTGCTCCAGTTCATAGCTTTTCTCCTGCCATGTTTTCTGCCGCTTCTCATAACGGTCCCTGGCATGTTCGATCGAGGTGACGGATCCTCTGGCATGCTCCATTGCCTCCCGAAGCACCTCCCCATTCAGCTCCTCCCGAAGCTGATACAGCATCTGCGGATCCATATTCTCCACCCGTTCCAGATCCGGCAGAAGCTTTTTGATCGCCTTAAGCTGAAAACCCTGCTCCTTTAAATCCTTCACAGTCCGTAACAGTTTGATCTCCGAATCCCTGTAAAAGCGATGTCCGAGTTCATTGCGCGGGATCGGCAGTTCCAGTTCCTCCTCCCAGTACCGCAGAACGTGATTTTCCACCTCCAGCATTTTTGATGCATCCGATATCATATATCCCTTTTCCATGTCCATCCTCCATTTTCATTCTACATATATTCTTCTAATATCTCCTCAAACAGCCGCGCCTTTTCCGCCGCTGTCTGTTCGGATAATGCATTCTGTTTTCCGGCGATATCCCGGTCAAGCTTCATTTCCTCCCGGAAGGTTTCCAAAAGCTCCTTTAACTGATTGAGTGCGGAAAGCTTTGCCGCAGCCCCCTCGCCGTTTCCTTCCTCCAGAGCTGCAGCGGTGGCGGCAGCATCCTGCGTATCCTCAAAATATTCCCTGCGATACTGCTTCGTTGCCTCCTGATTGAAATATTCGTTTTCCAGACGCGCCCTCATTGTATTTTCCATGTAATCGATCAACTGGATCCGGAACACCCGCAGACATTTGTGGGTATCAAAAAACAGCTCCGATGCTCCCTGCACGCACAAAAGCAGGAGACTCACAAGCCCCGTCACCCAGAACCATTCTGCCGTCATCCCATAATATCCCGCCAGAAAACAGGAAAGTCCCGTTCCCGCCAGAAGCAGACCCGAAAAATAGTAGCCGGTGTTTTCCCAGGTCTGCAGGGAAAGCCCCAAAAACCGGTAATGATACAGGTAACGGTCCACAAAATTCTCCACATTATGTACACTGATATGCAGCTTATAATACGCTTCAAACTTTGACATCATTGCTTTCATCCAACGGTTTCTCGTTGTCCCCATCTGATTGGAATCCCATAGCAGCTTATGAAACATTCCGTAGCTTACTGCCTTCATCAGAACCGCAAATGCACAGATTCCCATCAGAACAAATAACACATTGTAATTTTCCAGTTGTGCCTTCATATCCATCCTCATTCTTTCCTCCCTTTTCCTCGATGAAATAACCAGCTTCACCCGCCTGTCACAAAAAATAATTTATGGTATTTTCTTTAACAGGAGATTCAAACTGTTTCTTTCATGATAGCGGCAGGAGACGGTTCTGAACAGACGGCATCGCTTGTCATTTTCATGTTTCTTTCGACAAAATGTGATTCCGACATCTTTTTTTCATGTTTCTATGGTAAAATGTATAATATAGAGATTGTGGAAATTGCCCGGCAATGGAGCAATCCGTATCATCACTTGGAATATCATATTTTACAGAAAGGGGGGCTCTTTTTGAAAAAACATACCATTACCGCGGTCCTTATGACCGTCGCCCTTACCGTATCCGGCTTTAACTGCGTTCCTTACACACAGGCATCGGATACCTCCACACTGTCGATCATCCGCCGCATTGATACCAAAGGCACCGGCGGGCTGATCCACTCCCGATACATTGACGAAGACGGCGAAGAGGTTTCTATCGAGACACACTCCTCCAAAACCGGTTCCCGCCGAAAGGCTGCCGCACTCCCGTCAAGCTATGACTCCCGCGAGTACGATCTTGTCACACCGATCCGGAATCAGGGCGTCACCGGAAGCTGCTGGTCCTTTGCAGCTATCAAGGCACTGGAATCCGACAGCATCCGTCAGGCGCTCGTCTCCCTGAATACTGCAGACTTTTCCGAGAGCCATCTGGTCTGGTATGCTTATGATCCTCTGTCCGATATTACGGACAGTCTTTACGGCGACTGTCTGACTGACTCCTCAGATCCGGACAGCTATTATAAGCTCGGCGGTAACGCTTATATTGCCAGCTTCATATTAGCGAACTGGTGGGGTGTGGTATCCGAAAGTGCCGCTCCGTTTTCCGCAGGAAGCTCACAGGAATTAAAGCAGATGGTCAGCGATATGTCCCAAAAACCGGACACATTGCGTACGCAGTCCGAGCTTCATCTGAAGGAAGTAAATTTCTATGATACCAGTGATATTGCCGGCATCAAGAAAGCTGTCATGGAGCATGGTTCCGTTGATATCTCTCTTTATTTTGACAGCTCCAATATGTACCATGATGACACCGTCACCTCTGCCTACGAGCACAAACGTACCGCAGATGACGCCAACCACTGCGTCACGATCATCGGATGGGATGACAGCTTTAATCAGTACTCCCGTGAGGCTCCGGGCAAGGGAGCATGGCTGATCGCCGGAAGCTACGGCGAGAATTACAAGTACAGCACCAATGGCTATTACTGGGTATCCTACTATGATACTTCTCTGTGCGAGGCATGTACCTTCGAGGCAGAACCGGCAGACCGTTATGATACAAATTTCCAGTATGACGGCATTGGCTGGGGCAATATGTTTTATGATTCCTCAGACATTTCCTTTGCGAATATATTCACGAATGATACCGACAATGCCTGCAGCATCGGTGCCGCCGGTTTCTACACCTATACCGATGATCAGCCGTATCAGATTCAGGTATACCGCCATATCACCGGCACCCGCCCGACAAGCGGCACACTGATCTCGCAGTGTACCACTTCCGGGACAGCAAAGCATGCCGGTTACCATACGGTTTCTCTGACCACTCCTGCTGCGATTGCTACCGGCGAGAGCTTCTCACTGGTCATGACCTATTATGCGGGAAACGGTAATCAGGTCTATGTTCCGATCGAGGGATCCAACGATTCCTCTACTCTTGCCACATATCACAGCCGCACAGGACAGAGCTTTCTGTACACAGACGGAAAATGGATGGACAATACATCCTGCACGATCGGACACAAAACCTACAATATGAATAATGTCTGTTTGAAAGCACTGGGAAACAAGATCTCCGGAACGGAATATGATGCCGTGGATAATTGGAAAAACACAGAGGCTCCATCCTCTGCTTCACCATCAGTCACTCCTGCTCAGACCGGTTCGGCTGCGCCGGTGCCTTCCGCCGTTTCCTCCCACGATCCGGCAGCATCACACACCCCGGCAATATCACGTATCCCGGCAATATCACGTACCCCGGCAGTATCACCTGCCCCGGCCGCTTCATCGTCAGCAGCTCCGTCCGGTTCCGCTTCAACATCACCTTCTTCTTCATCCGCTCCGTCTGATCCATCCGTCTCTGACACACAGACGAGTGCCAAAAGCGGAACAGTAACGGTGAAACTGAAGAAGAAAACCATCCGGATCAAAAAGGGACGTTCTAAAAAGCTGCCGATCATCGTAACCCCTTCCGGTTCATACCGGAAGCTGACCTTTCAGAGCAAAAACAAACGGATCGCATCCGTCAACAAGAAGGGAAAAGTTAAAGCAAAGAAAAAGGGAACAACAAAGATTACGATCCGGCTTCCGAACGGCAAAAAGAAAACGATTAAGGTGATTGTCATGCGTGCGGCGCGCAAAAAGGCAAAGTGATAACACCTTCCTAATACGGTAAGAACAAAGTGGGCTTGCCCACTTTGCGCGTCACCGCACAATTGCTTATGCAATCTTCCTCTGTGCGGTGATCGCATCCTCGCGGAGCTTTTTGACATTATAGGAAACTTGTTGTTTCCTATAATGTCAAAAAACGGAGATTTCTCCCGGGCTTTCGCCCGGAAGAAATCTCCGTTTTATTAATCATAGGGAATGACCCTTGTTCTATTTACACCAGGCTCCATACGGTTCCCTCACGGGTATCCTTGATCGCAATCCCCTTGTCCAGAAGCTCCTGACGAATCGCATCCGCCTTTGCAAAATCCTTTTCCTTTCTGGCTGCCTGACGCTCGGCGATCTTCTCCTCAACAAATGCTGCAAGTGCATCGTCCGCCTGATTCTCTTCCTCCTCTAGGGTCAGATCAAGAGAGAATACCTTATCGAAATCCTCAACCAGATAACGCTTCGTTGCATCGCTGATATCTGCCTTTAAAACATCATACAATACCGTCAGGGCCTGAGAGGTATTGATATCGCTTCCCATTGCCTCTGCAAATGCATCCTGATAAGATGCTGCTGCCGCCAGATCCGGCTCACCATCCTTCGACAGTGCTGCCACACGCTTGCGAAGCTTCTCGTATGCCACCTTGGAATTATCTAACACATCGTATGTGAACAAAAGAGGCTTGCGGTAATGTGACTGAAGACAGAAGAAACGGTATACCAGAGGGTTGTAACCCTTCTCCTCCAGAAGAGAAACCGTCAAAAACTCGCCCTTGGACTTACTCATCTTGCCGGACTTGTCATTCAGATGCTGTACATGGAACCAGTAGTTACACCACTTGTGTCCCAGATAAGACTCACTCTGCGCGATCTCATTGGTGTGATGCGGAAAGATATTGTCCACTCCACCGCAGTGAATATCCAGATATTCGCCCAAATGCTTCATGCTGATGCAGGAGCACTCAATATGCCAGCCCGGATAGCCAACACCCCATGGACTGTCCCATTTCAGCTCCTGATCCTCGAACTTAGACTTGGTAAACCAGAGAACAAAGTCTGTCTTATTGCGCTTGTTCTCATCCTCCTCAACGTCATCACGCACACCAACCTGAAGATTCTCCTCATTCTGACCGGAAAGAACATAGTACTCTTTAAGCTTACTGGTATCGAAATAAACATTGCCGCCTGCGACATATGCATATTCCTTCTCCAACAGCACCTCGATCATATGGATAAATTCCGGAATACAGTTGGTTGCAGGCTCTACAATCTCCGGAATCTTGATATTTAACTTCTCGCAATCTGCGAAAAATGCCTTGCGGTAGAACTCTGCAATCTCCATAACGGACTTGTGCTCACGCTTTGCACCGGCAAGCATCTTATCCTCTCCGGTATCTGCATCGCTCGTCAGATGTCCGACATCCGTAATGTTCATACAACGCTTCACATCATATCCCGCATATCCCAGATACTTCTCCAGAACATCCTCCATCATATAGCTGCGGAGATTACCGATGTGGGCGAAATGATATACGGTCGGTCCACAAGTGTACATCTTCACCTTGCCCTCTTCGATCGAGTGGAACGGCTCCACCTTCTTCGATAATGTATTATAAAGTGATAATTCTCTCATGACTATGTCCTTTCCTTTCCAAAATACTGCATGCTTCGGATTGCAGTCATCATTTTTCTTTTAGAATCTCACTCTATACTGTACAGGATTTTTGCCATTTCTTCAAGTCCTACTTTGCCGCCATCAACGCCTCATAGCGTGCAGAATCTATAAATTCATCCACAAACGCCGTTGCCGGATGCAGACAGATCTCCTCCGGTGTGCCGATCTGCTCAACTCTACCCTCGTTGGTGACAATGATCGTGTCTGCCACCTCCATCGCTTCCTCCTGGTCATGCGTCACAAATATGCTCGTCACACCGACCTGACCGATCATTTCCTTCAGCCAGTTTCTAAGCTCCCGCCGCACCTTTGCATCGATCGCCGCAAACGGCTCATCCAACAGAAGCAGATGCGGGTTCGGTGCCAGTGCTCTTGCAAAGGCAACTCTCTGTCGTTGACCACCGGACAGCTGGTGCGGATATCTTTTTCCAAGATCCTTCATCGAGGTCAGCTCCAAAAGCTCATCCACCCGCTCTTTGATCTCCTTTTTGCTCTTTTTCTGGATCTCCAGTCCAAACGCAATATTCTTCTCCACAGTCATATAACGAAACAGCGCATAATTCTGAAATACGAAGCCGATCCCCCGCCGGCTTCCCGGAATCTCATTGATCCGTTTCCCCTCTACCAGAATATCTCCGTCATCCGGACGGTCCAGTCCGGCGATCATGCGGAGAATCGTTGTCTTACCGCTGCCACTCGGACCGAGCAGAGCCGCCAGATGACCTTTTTCTATGCCGAAGGACACATCTCTTGACGCATGAAAGCCGTCAAAGGTTTTATTGATATCTTTCATTTCTACATACATAATTTATCCCTTTTTCCTTTCTCCGACAGCCCTCTTACACTGCTTCGGATGCATTTTTACCGCTTATCTCCACGATCAGGGTGCGGATCACAAGGATCACGACCGCCATGATCACAAGAAGCGAAGATACTGCAAATGCCGCCGTTGTATTAAACTCATTGTAAAGAATCTCCACATGCAGCGGCAGAGTATTCGTAACGCCACGCAGATGACCGGAAATTACGGAAACTGCGCCAAACTCTCCCATTGCTCTTGCTGTACACAGAACGATGCCGTATAACAGCGCCCATTTCATATGGGGAAATGTGATCCTTGAAAAGATTCTCCATTTACCGGCACCCATCAGTGCCGCCGCTTCCTCCTCGTCTGTCCCCTGACTCTGTAAGACCGGAAGCACCTCCCGGAATACAAACGGAAAGGTTACAAATATCGTTGCCAGAATGACACCCGGCACCGCAAATACAATCTTGATATCATGCGCCTGCAAAAATCCTCCCATCCATCCCAGATTGCCGAAGGTCAGGCTGAACACCAGACCGGCGATGACCGGTGAGATGGAAAACGGAATATCAATCAGTGTCGCAAGCACCTGTCTGCCACGGAAATAATATTTCGAAATCAGAAGGGAAGCAAAGATGCCAAAGATCGTATTGACCACCACGGCTGACACGGTCGCAAGCACGGTCAGGCGCAGCGCCTTGATCGTGTACTCGTCAAGCACCGCCTGAAGATAGGCATTCCAGCCATCCTTTAACGCACTTGTTACCACAAGGATCAAAGGCAGAACCATCATCACCGCCATAAATAAAACGGCTGTCCCGATTAGTCCCCATTTCACGGCACTGTGGCTGTCCTTATCATAGGCTTCGACCACCTTTTTCAGAGAACCGCCATTCTCTGCTCCCCCCTGAAAGCGCTGCATATACACCTGAACAGAATTGATCAGCAGCATGATCACAAACGAAAGGATCAAAAGTACCACAGCAATTGCCGTCGCATCATTATACTTATACTGCTCTAACTTCGACATAATAAGAAGCGGTGCGATCTGTGTCTTATACGGAATATTTCCCGCAATAAAAACAACACTTCCGTATTCTCCGACCCCTCTTGCAAGAGCAAGCCCAAAGCCTGCTAACGCCGCCGGAAAAAGCTCCGGCAGTATAACCTTGAAAAAGGTTCTTGTTCTACCGGCTCCAAGCATCTGTGCTGCCTCCTCGCAGCTTCGGTCAAGCTTGACAAGCACCGGCTGCACGCTGCGCACAACAAACGGAATACCGATAAAGATCATCGCGATCGTAATTCCGGCACGGGTATAAGCAATCTTGATCCCCGCCTTGGCAAACAACGCTCCTACCCATCCCTGATCGGAATATAATGTTGTCAGCGAGATGCCTGCTACCGCTGTCGGCAGCGCAAAGGGAAGCTCGATCATTCCGTCCAGCAGTCTCTTGCCCGGAAACTCGTAGCGCACTAACACCCATGCGAGGATCACTCCGAACACCACATTGATCAACGCCGCTGTCAGTGCGCAGGAAAGACTGACCGCATAACCGGACATTACCTGCTTCGAAGTTACCACCGCAAAAAACTGTGCCGGGCTTAATTTGCCGGCTGACCAGATAATGGAAGCGAGCGGGATCAACACCAGACAGCTAAGCATTGACAATGTCACACCAAGCGTCAAACCAAATCCCGGTATTACCCGGACCCCATGGGGATTTTTCTTTTTTATGATTCCCTGCATTTTCGTTCCCCCGTTCCCATGATTTATTCACTGTAAATCTGATCGAACACGGCACCATCATCAAAATAGTCCTTGAATGCCTGATCCCAGCCGCCAAAATCATCAATAGTTACCAGATTCATGTCCAGATTAAACTGATCCGAAAACTCCTTTAAGATCTTCTCATTCGATGGACGATAATAATTCTCCCCGGCAAGACGCTGTGCATCGTCGGAATACAGATAGTTCAGATACTCCCTGGCAACCTCCTCGGTTCCGCGCTTCTTTGCCACAGAATCCACGACTGCCACGGATGGCTGCGCCAGAATACTGATGCTTGGCGTCACGATCTCATAGTCGTCCGGATACTCTTCCATCGACAGATATGCTTCGTTCTCCCAGGCGATCAGAACATCGCCCTGACCTTTTTCTACAAATGTAGAGGTTGCTCCTCTGGCTCCGGAATCCAGTACCAGCACATTCTGATACAGCTTCTTCATAAACTTCTTGATCTGTTCCTCATCGTTGTCAAACTGCTCTCTGGCATACGCCCATGCTGCCAAGAAATTCCAGCATGCACCACCTGAGGTCTTCGGATTCGGCGTGATCACGTCCACACCGGTTCTGATCAGATCGTTCCAGTCATGAATATCCTTATCGTTGCCCTTACGCACCAGAAAAACAATTGTTGAGGTGTACGGTGAACTGTCCTTGTCAAACTCATCCATCCAGCCGTCCTCGATCAGACCGGAGTCCTGAATTGCCGTGATATCATGTGCCAGTGCCAGCGTCACAACATCCGCCTCGTTGCCCTCGATCACGGAACGTGCCTGGGAACCGGAGCCGCCGTGAGATGCGGTAACCTTAACGGTCTGTCCTTTCTCCTTCTGCCAGTGCTTCTGGAACAGCTCATCATATGCTGCATAAAACTCTCTGGTCGGATCGTACGAAACATTTGTGATCGTTATCTCCTTTGCGTCCTTAGAAGCAGTCTCTTTATTTTGTCCACTGCAGCCGGTAAGCACCGTCCCTGCTGCCACAACGGTTGTTAACAATAATGCGATTAATTTATTTTTCATCTGTGATTTCCTCCATTTCATTATTTCAATCGATTGATTTAGGCATAGTATATGCTCCCCGAAGCAAAAAAGCAATAACATATTCCAAATTATTTATGAATCCATATGTAAATCAATATGTTTCATTAAAAACCCATACGGGAACACTTATGATGATAACAATCCGGATTTATCCCGGATAACGATTTCATGCCTGCGCACCCCCGGATTCACAGGCATTCGGAAAGGTATGGTGATCCACATGATCAAAAAAGAAAAACCGGAAATCAAGACAATGGACGATGTCCGTCTTCTGCCCCGCGAGGAACAGACCAAATGGGAGATTGCAAACGAGCTTGGCTACTTTGACAAGATCGTAGCCTCAGGCTGGAAATCCCTAACCAGCCGCGAAAACGGACGCATCGGCGGCGTTTTGTCCGCCCGTGCCAAAAAGAAGGAGTCCGTAAATAGCACAAAAAATGAGCCGGAACACGGGAAATAACCCGCCTCCGGCTCAGTACCATCCAATTTAATCCACAAAATATCAGTAGTACTTTTTCGGAAAATCCCAGCTTACAAAATACCGGCAATCTCCTCAAAAAATCGCGCTTTATAATATATTCGCGATATTCTCCCGGTTGCCCGGCATAAACAAAAACGGAAGTTTGCGCGACTCGTCGCCGTAAATATACCTGGCATAGCGTCTGCACATTGTCTCATATGTCTCTGAGGTATACTTGACGTTCAACGCTCTCGCCATGCGGTGAAGCACAAGCGGCGCAATGCAGTGTCCCCAGAGCTCACCGTCTCCCTGATTGAACATCTCCGGTGTGATCGTCATCCGTTCCTTCGTCCGGTCATTGACCACCTCCAGACGGACAAAATCATTGTCCGGATCCACCGAACACTCAAGCACACAGACATCCTCACCCTGACGCACCGTTACGAGTTCTGCAAGTGCCCCCGATACCTCGCCGATCGTTAGGATCTCCTCGTTCTTAGCTCTGCCATCGTTAAAACGAAGCATCTCCAACAGCTTGTCAATGCTCGCCTGATTGAGAACAGAGCTGTCAACCGCCCCTCTCTTATCACTGATAAATTCGATCAATGTATCAATTTCCGACTGCGAAAGCAGCGAAAAATCCTGATTCTGTGCATTTTCCATAATTCTTCCTCCTTTCAGTTCCGTATCGTCTGCCTGTGTCTCCTGACACGATTCGATTCTGTATCATATGTAAATGATAATGGGCTCAAAAGGTATTTGACCCTTGCATCATATAAATGATTCTTTTCCTTAAAACGCTTTCATATACACATCATGATAGCACGGATCTGACCCTGCCGCAAGGATTTCCTTCCCCTTACGAAGGCGTTATATCCAGTTATAATCTCCACCGGTGACCGCCAGACTCAGGAGCTGATCATACTTCTCGATCTCTTCCTCTCCCTCAAGCATCTTCACCAGCTTTGCATCCTCACTGATCTGTGGCATTTCTTCGTCCGGTCCGATCTCCATATCCGGCTCTTCTCCACAATACGGGCACACAAGAACCGGTCCGATCTTAATGTCAAGAAAACGATTTCCACAGCTTTTACATTCATAATAACCACAGCGTGTGGTTCCATCCGGCACATAAAACATATCTCATCTTCCTTTCTCTGTCGCATGCAGCGTTTTATCGCTGCCGATCACTACCCTTGCTCCCTCGTCAAGCTTCCGCTGATACATCATGGCGTCCTCCATCTCAAGAACCCGTTCCATCCCCTGCTCATCCTTAAGATAGACCTTCACCATCGGAACATAGCCCTCCGGTCGTCCCTCACATCCAAAATCAGCCTCCTCGATCCGGGTGATCGTATATATTGTCTGTTCTTCTTCCGTACAAAGATCAAATTCCAGCAGGGAACAGTTGTCGATTCCGAATGCCGCAAATTCCTCATTGGTCATTTCCCGAAAATAGGACTGCACAATTCTTGCAATACCGTTATGCGCCACCAGAAGATAAGTCCTGCCCGACGGATCATGCTTAATCTCATCCAGCAGATTGTAGATCCTCTGTGCCATCTGAAGCATCGACTCCCCACTGCCAAAATGATTGATAAAACATGCCTTTGCCCGGCGAAATTCCTCGCCATTCCGGGCAGTCCCCTCATATATTCCGAAATTCTGCTCCTTCAAACGCGGCTCCTCGCGCATCGGGATTCCTGTTTCCTCGCTGATATGACGGGCGGTTTCTGCTGCACGCACCAGTGGCGAATAAAGAATCTCATCAATTGCATAGCCACCCTCTCGGATCAATTTGCCGGCAGCCACCGCCTGCTCATGTCCCAGCGGCGTCAGCGCAATATCCGTGGCACCGCAGATCTTATTTTCCACATTCCAGAAGGTCTGTCCATGTCTCGTAAAATATAATTTCTTCATGTTATTCTCCGTTTCTCTCTGTCATCCTTTTATGTCCTCAAGCATGTCAAAAAACTCCTGCATCGTCGGTGAAACAAATTTATTTTCATGATAGATCAACGAATAATGACGCTTCAGATCCAGATCGCGGATCGTGAACGAAGCGATCTGATGCATGCGAAGCTGCTTCTCCAGCATTCGTTTCGGCAGGATCGAAATCCCAAGCCCGATCGAAACCGCATTGATCAGTGCCGCGGTACTGGTGCTCTCCCAGGCCGGCTTGATCTGAAAGTTCTTCAGCGCAAAGCTGGAATCCGCAAGCTGACGCGTACCACTGTTTGGCTCACGCATCAGGAAATGTTCTTTCTTAAGACTGTCAAGTTCGATATCCTCGGCACCGGCAAGCGGATGAAAACGACTGCAGACCGGCACAAGCTCATCATCCAGAAACACAGAGGACTTAAGCTTCTCCGAATGCACTGAGCCCTCGATCAGCGCAAAGTCCAGATGATTCTCCAATATATTCTGTTCGATCACATCCGAGCTGTCGACCTTAACGTAAAGCTCCAGCTCCGGATACTTCTTGGAAAAGCGGTTGATCAGCTGCGGCAGAATGCAGGAACCGATACTGATACTGGAACCGATCCGAAGTCTTCCTGAGGTATCCCAGTTTTTCATTTCAGCATCCATCTCATCATACAGGGACAAAAGCCTTGCCGCACTCGGATAAAGCCTTGTTCCCGCAGACGTCACACGGATTCCGCGCCCGCTTCGCTCAAAAAGCTTTGTGTGATAATATTCCTCCATCTCGCGGATCGCAAGGCTTGTCGCCGGCTGCGTCATATGAAGCTTCTCCGCCGCCCGCGTAATGCTCTCCTCCTGATAAACCGTCACAAATATCCTGATATGCTTTAGTGTCATGTTAAATCAACATTCCTTTCTCCGGCCGGCAGATTTTCTTTACTGCAGCTCGATCTTACATTCATACTTATTGCAGAAGGCAGTCGAATTCATTTCATAATTCTTTTTCAGGCACATTTTCTTACAGTGATCGTCAAATTTCCAGGTATTAGACCGTGGATTCTTCGGCTCGATCGCACTGTTCGTCGGATCGTACCAGTATTTGCAAAATGCACATCGTTTTGCCGTTTTCAGATTAAGAACCATACTCATGATCATTCCTCCCCTTACGCTATGTTGTCTGCTGACTCCTCGCCGATAATGTGTCTTGCCACATACACACCGCTTGCCGATGCATGTGACAGAGAATGTGTCACGCCGCTGCCGTCACCGATCACATAAAGTCCCCTATGACAGCTCTCAAGGTTTTGATCCAGCTCTACCTCCATGTTGTAGAACTTGACCTCCACACCGTATAACAGCGTGTCGTCATTGGCGGTACCCGGAGCAACCTTATCCAATGCATAGATCATCTCGATAATTCCGTCCATGATACGCTTCGGCAGGACAAGACTTAAATCGCCCGGTGTTGCGGAAAGTGTCGGCGTTACCAGATTCTCATTAATACGCTTCTCGGTGCTTCTCCTTCCACGGACCAGATCACCAAAGCGCTGCACGATCACACCGCCGCCCAGCATATTGGAAAGTCTCGCGATACTCTCGCCGTAGCCGTTGCTGTCCTTAAACGGTTCTGAAAAATGCTTTGCCACCAGAAGCGCAAAGTTCGTATTGTCTGTTTTCTTCTCGTTGCCTTCATAGCTGTGACCATTGACCGTAATGATCCCGTTGGTATTTTCATTGACCACGATACCGTTTGGATTCATACAGAAGGTGCGCACACGATCCTCAAACTTCTCGGTGCGGTAAACGATCTTGCTTTCATATAATTCATCTGTCAGATGTGAGAAAATCACAGCCGGAAGCTCCACACGCACACCGATATCCACACGATTCGATTTCGTTGGAATGCCAAGCTCCCCGCAGACCTTTTCCATCCATTTGCTTCCGCTTCGCCCAACCGACACGATACATTTATCACAGTCGTAGCTTTCCTTGTTCTCGCAGACGATCCGATAGCCGCCATCAATCTCCCGAATCGTCTCGACCGGTGTATCAAAATAAAAGTCCATATGATCCTTCATCTTCTCGTACAGGTTGCCAAGCACGATGTAGTTGATATCCGTTCCCAGATGGCGAACCGATGCATCCAGAAGATTCAGTTTGTTCTGCAGACAAAGCTTTTTGAACTTCGTTCCTGCGGTGGAATAAAGCTGCGTTCCCTCGCCGCCGTTCTCCATATTGATCTCGTCCACATACTGCATCAGCTCCACTGCCTGCTCCTTGCCAATGTACTCATACAACGTGCCGCCGAAATCGTTGGTAATGTTATATTTTCCATCCGAAAATGCCCCGGCTCCGCCAAAACCGCACATGATCGAGCAGCGCTTACAGCCTACACAGCTCTTGATCTTTTTGCCGTCAATCGGACATTTTCTCTTCTCGAGAGAATAGCCCTCCTCAAATACAGCCAACTTTAAATCCGGCTTCTTTTTCATCAGCTCATATGCTGCAAAAATGCCTCCCGGACCAGCCCCAATTATTATCACATCATATCTCATACGCCAAGTTCCTTTCTCCTGATAATTCTCTATCAGTATACAACATTTTCGTCATTATGAACACCATAAAAAGGTCACAAAAAAAGAAGCGTACACCGACAGATCTGCCAATGCACACTCCTTATCCTACAGCCTTTATACTTCCTTATCCGAGTGCTTTCTTGATCGCAGCAAGCAGCTCATCATATGTCTCATATGCCGGGAGCTCCGGATGATCTGCCTTGATCTGATCGGTACTCTTAAACAGGAAACCGGCCTTACTTGCCTCGATCATGCCAAGGTCATTGTGGCTGTCACCGCTGGCGATCGTATCATATCCGATGGACTGCAGTGCCTTTACGGTTGTGTACTTTGACTTCTCGCAGCGCATCTTAAAGCCGGTGATCTCTCCGTCCGGAGCAACCTCCAGAGAATTACAGAAAATTGTCGGCCAGCCCAGCTTCTTCATCAGTGGACTTGCAAACTGTGTGAAGGTATCGCTGATAATAATCACCTGTGTGATGGAACGAAGCTCGTCCAAAAACTCCTTTGCGCCTGGGATCGGATCGATCTTTGCGATCGTCTCCTGAATCTCCTTGAGTCCAAGACCATGCTCCTTGAGAATGCCCAGACGCCATGTCATCAGCTTATCGTAATCCGGCTCATCTCTCGTTGTTCTTTTCAGTTCAGGAATCCCACTTGCCTCTGCAAATGCGATCCAGATCTCCGGTACTAATACTCCCTCTAAGTCCAAACATACAATATCCATTTTCATCCTCATTTCTGCACACGTTGTTGTAATTGTCAGAGACCGTCTGTGTGCCGGACATATCATCTCTGTTTAATTATGGTAAAATCTTACAGCGCAACGCACAACAGATACGAAGCATCCGTATTTTGCAGTTATTATAGCACAAACCTATTCCTCTATACAATGATGCTCTGGAGAAAAATTTAATTTGCAATATGCACCGTTTGCCGGCACAAATTTTTCCGGCACATCCTTTGTCCGCAGCCTCAGGTTGGAGGTATTGACACATGAATCTCTGTTTCTGTCCTTCCGGTTTCATTTTCCGGTCTGCCCTTATGAATCTGCATCTGATCCATAAAAACCACCGCTTCCACCAGCGAATCCTCGTCCGCCTGCTCTGCCACCTGTGCCGCGATCCCATACCGGCGTGCTTCTTCTTCCGTGCGCTCTCCGATGCAGACCACCCGCATCCGGGCACGGACATCCGGAGTCATCTTCTTTACGGTTCCCCGCACAGTCGAAGCACTTGTAAATACAAACACCGCACGCTCATCCTCCGCAAGTGTCTCCATAGCAGTAAGATCAAATCCTGCATTCTCCGATTCACGATCCACCGCCTCCGTCCGGTAGATCGCGATATCGTCCACCGGATGAATGAAATCCTTCTGCAGCCTTGCAAGAAGATCCGGAGAACCTGCCTCCGCTCTGGCGATCAGTATCTTTTCCGCAGCTCCCGCCTGCTTTGCCAGCGCATCGCCTAACGCCGCGGCAGAATATTCTTCCTGTGGGATCAGATCCGGATAGAGCCCGTGCTGCTCAAGCTGTCTTGCCGTCCCGGAGCCAATCACTGCGATCTTAATCGCTGATAATCTTCGTATATCAAAATGATATTCCAGACACCGTTCAAAAAACACATCTATCCCGGACGGACTTGTAAAAACAAGCCAGCCATACTGTTCGATCTGCTCGAGTGCCGCCTGCAGTCTATCTGTCTCCGAAATCGGGCAGATCCGGATCGATGGCAGCTCAAGCACCTCTGCACCCAGAGTACGAAAACGTTTTGAGAGCCGTTCCATCCGTTGTCTCGGTCTGGTCAAAACCACCTTTGTCCCTGCTAACGGAAGCTTTTCGAGCCACGCAAACTCCTCCGCCAGCGCACAGACCTTTCCGATTACCAGGATTGCCGGTGTCGGGAGCTTCTCCTCCTGCATTCTCTGCGGCAGTTCAGACACGTTGGACACAAGACGTCTCTGTCCTGCCGTTGTCCCCTGTGACAGGAGAGCTGCCGGCATCTGCGGATCCATTCCGGCGTCAATAAGTCCCCAGCAGATTTCCGGTGCTGCTGCCACACCCATCAAAAAGACAAGCGTTCCATTCATCCGGCAAAGTGCCTCATAATCCAACCGAAGCGGCTGCCCCTGTCGTTTATGCCCGGTAATAATATGCAGAGAGGAGCAGTAATCCCTGTGCGTCACCGGAATGCCATTGTATGCCGGAACCGCCAGTGCCGATGTAACTCCCGGCACCACCTCATAATCAATGCCACCGCGGATCAGCTCCTCAATCTCCTCGCCGCCTCTGCCAAACAAAAAAGGGTCGCCTCCCTTTAAGCGGACTACGTTCTTCCCCTGCTTTGCAAGCCTGACAAGACACTGGCTGATCTCCTCCTGTGGCATGGCATGATGGGAAGAACGTTTTCCCACATAGATCTTGTCCGCCTCCTCCGGAAGCTTCGCAAGGATCGCCTGTCCCACCAATGCATCATAAACGATCACATCTGCCTCCTGAAGCACACGCACCGCCTTCTGTGTCAACAGCTCTGCATCTCCCGGACCGGCTCCCACCAGCCAAACCTTTCCCTGTTCCATTCTGATTCCTCCTGCTTTTCTTCGGACAATTGCTTTATCTCCGATTCTCTCTTTACTTTCGGAAACACTCCTTAAAGTTACGCATAAGCTCACAGGCAAGCTTTTCCCCCAGCTTTTCCGGCTCATCCACGCTTCCTGTCATCACACCGGTCACATATCCATCCTCCCCGGTTCCAGCGCTGTACATTCCACGCAGAGTAAGCTCTCCCTGCATGATCTGCGCAAAGGCTGCCACCGGCGAAGAGCACTCACCGCCGACACCACGGATAAAGCTCCGTTCACATTTTACGATGCATTCCGACCCTTCATTCACATAGCCGCGGAATACTTCACAATCCATGTCCGCCCGTCCCTGTAAGGCAAGAATCCCCTGTCCGGCGCACGGTATGATCTCCTCCGTTGTAAAATATCGTGAGATCCGCTCAGATAGCCCCAGTCTTTTCAGACCTGCTGCCGCAAGGATCAACGCACTGTACTCCCCACGATCCAGCTTTTGAAGCCTTGTCTGCACATTGCCGCGCACACTCTGAAACGTCATGTCCGGATACAGCTCCTTCGCCTGCAGCACACGTCTCCGGCTCGAACAGCCGATCGGCAGCTTAGGATCTAACGTATCCTTTCCCATTGGAAGGACAAGCACATCCCTTGGATCCTCCCGCTTCGAAAAGCCGATCAGTGGAAGCTTTGAATTTATCTCCACCGGCACATCCTTCAGGCTGTGAACCGAGATATCACTTCTACCGTCAAGAAGTGCGGCGTCCAGCTCCTTGACAAACAAGCCCTTGCCACCCACCTGATCCAATGTCCGGTCCAGTATCTTATCCCCCGTCGTCTTCATCGTTACGATCGGTGCCTGCACTCCCTGACTCTCCAGATATTTCTGCACCAGCTCAGACTGAACCACTGCCAGCCTGCTCTCCCTGCTTCCGATCCGTATGGTTCTCATCACTCTCATTCTCCTCTATCCATAAATGCTTCTATCGTTCCGTCTCTTCCTCGTAAAGCTCCCGCATCGCATCAACACACTCTCTGAAAGTGGACACATCCACAGAATCCCGCACCGCAAACATCAGCTTATTAACCACCTTTTGAACCGCTGTACTCACCATATCCTCCACGGCATCCTGCTGCTCCGGCACCGACTTTCGCAGCTTTTTGTCGATCCGCGCGATCACATCCTCCGATGCCTGTCCGCTGATCGTAAGAAGCATCGGCACCACATCCCTGGCATCATACCAGCTTTCAAACTCTGCTGCCTTTGCCTCCAGCAGCTGTCTTGCCTGTGCTAACGACTGCTTCGTCTCCTCCGGAAGCTCAACCCCGAAATCATCAATATCATAAAGAGTTACGCCGTCCATTCCGCCGACAGCCTCCTCAATATCTCTTGGCACCGCCAGATCTACGAAAACCGTATTCTCCTGCAGCGCACACGCATCCAGTTTATCCGCCGTGATTGTTGTGTTTGGACTTGCCGTTGCCGAAAAAACATAGCGGCATTCCGGAAGCTTTTCATAACGCTTCGAATAATCAATCCTTGCTGCCTCCACCGGCACATCCACAATCCCGCTGCGGTACTGCCGGATCGTCACGGTAACATCTGCACCACGGTCCAGCAAAAGCTGTGCTGTCAGTCTTCCCATCGCACCATTTCCGATAACAAGACAACGTTCTCCTTTAAATGTGGCTCCCTTTTGCTCCAGACCGGATATCGCCGCAAGCGGAGCGGAACGATTGGACGAGGGCAGGTTAATGTTCGTTTTGATCTCCTTGCCTGCTGTTACTGCCATGCGAAACAACGTTTCTAAGATCTTATCTGTTCCAAAGAATTTTCTCGAAAAATCAGCCGCATCCTTCATCTGTGTCAGAATCTGATCCTCGCCAAGGATCTGCGACTTTAAACCGCCCGCCAGCGCAAACAGATCCTTCACCGCATCCATTCCACGGCGCAGATGCAGATATGAACCATACTCTTCCACACTCTGCCCCTTCAATTCACAGAAAAGAGACCTTTCCTCCCGCTCCCATTCCCTTGTCCGCGACAGTACAAGCTCCGTCCGGTTACAGGTGGATAACAGAATGCAGCCTGAAATTCCTTCCTTCTTCCTGAGTGCCGTGATCGTCTTCTCCTGCTCCCTCTTGGTATAGCTGAATTTCCCGCGTATATCTAAACCGGCATCTGTATAATCAATGCCAACCATTGTAATGTCCATGTGCCACCTCATTTGTATCATATTGATCTGTCTTAGAATCATAAGTAATATAGCATTTTTTGTTCTGCGGCGCAATCATCCCCGGAGCACTGCCGATGCACATCCATACTCACCGTCACACCGCACTGTCCCAAAAATCTCCCACCAAAAGGGCAAAACCAGCATTTTCCTATACCATAAAAAAGAAGAACCACAGAATAAACTAAATTATTCTGTGGTTCTTCCCGCTGCGGTTTGGAATCCTTCCTCACGGTCATATAAAAGGATTCTCTATGTCGTCTAAAACACTTCCTACTCCCTCAGAAAATATTTCGACATTTTCATACCCAATTCGCTTTTTATTTCTATTGCCACCCTATTTGCCCTCATATTATCACGACTTTTTTCATTTTTCCAGCGTTTTGTCATGAAATATACCATTTTGGTTATGAAAAAAACAATTTGCCTTATCTGTCCACTAAGTGGTACAATGCTTTACAAATAGAAATGACGTATTTCGACTCTTTTTTCGTCTAAAATATATCATATTACTAAAATTAGACACTTGAAAGGAACTGACAATGAACCCTTCTGTTTTCATATTGGAAGACAATCCTGCTTTTGCAGAAGCACTAATTAAAATGATCGAAAAATATCCGATCCGGATCGATTACACATACGCAGCCAATTTAAATATGGCACTCAAGAAAATTGACGAAGCTGTACATTACACGGCGTTTTTTATTGATATCGCACTGGATGATAACGTCGAAAATACCGATGGTTTATCCTTTGCGAAATTCCTATCGGAAAAGTCCGCTTATAAGGACACACCTGTCATCTTTACAACCAGCTTTCCTGACTATGTTTATGAGGCATTAAATCATCTTCACTGCTATGCCTATCTTTTAAAACCTTTTCAACAGGAGGATGTATTCCGCCAGCTGGATCAGATCCTGAGAACAAACGATTCCATCCGATTCAAAACGGCTGACGGAATTTATATGAAGCTTGACACCGATGAGATTTATTATATTCAGGCATTTGGGCGCAATATGCATTTTATGACAAAGCACGGTGAGATCACCTCAAGACAGTACACGATGAAATCCCTGAATGATATTCTGTCCGGCTCCTTTGAGCGGTGCCATAAATCTTTTCTTGTCAACAAGAAATATATCCAGTCGGTCAACCCAAGAACAAAAACACTGCACCTGCGTGGTCTTGATGACGATATTCCTTACGGAAAGGATTTTCACATCGAATAACTGAGACTACACGGAGCATCAGTAATGGAGGTATCACATTGGCAGCACTAATTCCATACTTTATTTCAAATATTTTTCAGATCGGTGCGTATGCTTTCTGTATAGCATATCTGTCCGATGAAATTGCTGAGCTGAAGAAACGTCCGCTCACAACCGGCATCAGCTTCATCGTCATGTACTTTACGTCGATCATCATTCAACGTTACGACAATGACTGGGTGGCCATCGGACTCTCGCTGATCCTGAGCCTTTACTGCCTGCTGCTGTATCTAAACACCTCCAAAACTCTCAGCCAGTGCTTTAACATCGTTATCTGCGGGTATCTGATCGAAACACTCTGCCAGTGCATCTTTATTTTACTTTTTACCATTCTGCATGTTCCTTTGGACGCCAATGGATACAATGATCCCATCTCCCTGTCGATCGTCTTTCTGGGTGCACTGCTTCTGATTCCTGTGCTTTATTTTCTTCCTGTCCGAAAATGGGTACAGTCTCTGGCGAATATCTCCTACTCGACCTCGCTTATCGTTGTCCTTGTCATGATCATAATCTCCGTAATGAGTCTGAAATATAACGATGTGTCGCTTGGTCTTTTGCTGCCAACCGTTACCTCGATCGCCTTCTTCTTTTTTCTCGGCGTTCTGATCATTATGCAGAGTCTTTCAGACCAGCGGCGCAAGCAGGCGATCCGCGACTATGAAACCTATATGCCGATCCTGAATGATATGATCCAAAATATCCACAAACAGCAGCATTTATACAATAACCAGATTGCTTCTCTGGTGCATCTTGCCGACTCGTATCACGATTACGATTCACTCAGCCATGCACTGAAAAGCTATTCTAATTTCGAAGAAAATATCATTGATAATGAATCGTATTCTTTTCTGCATATCGAAAATAAACTGTTAGCCAGTCTGCTGTACTGTAAATTTCACGAGGCTGCATCCTCCGGCAAAAATCTCATTGTCACCGTCGATGATTACCATTACGAAAGTCCCTGTACCGACACCGAGATCGTTGACATCGTCGGCATTTTGATCGATAATGCACTGGAGGCATCCGCCGAAAACGATACCATCTATGTGACTCTCGGAAAACGTTCCGATTCCGGAAATCCGTTCTTCATTAATGTTGCAAATCCCGGTCCCCTGGCGACCCCGTCATTTGTCCATGATATTTTTGCCACACGCTATACCACCAAAAGAAATCAGGTCAGACACGGTCTGGGACTTGATCTTCTCAAAACCTTTGTCGATACATATAACGGATCTATCACGGTTGGAAATACCTATCCCGATGAGATCTCTTCATCCGTGCATGAGCAATATATCTTTTTTGAAGTAGAAATATAAGGAGGCATTAGCATGACACAATCAGAAGCACTTTTTAACGAAGCCGTTAAATATATCCCGGGCGGAGTCAATTCTCCGGTTCGGGCATTCGGTTCCATCGGAAGCACACCACGCTTTATCACAAAAGCGGACAAGGCATATATGTGGGATGAGGATGGCAACTGTTATATTGATTATATCGGTTCCTGGGGACCGATGATCCTTGGTCACAACCATCCTGCCGTTTTAGAAGCTGTGCTTGACGCGTGCCGTCTCGGCTTAAGCTTCGGTGCTGCCACCCGTCCGGAAGTCACCATGGCAAAGCTGATCTGTGATATCGTCCCATCCATCGATATGGTGCGCATGGTCAATTCCGGCACCGAGGCAGTCATGAGTGCAATCCGCACCGCCAGAGGTTACACCGGCAGGGATAAGATTGTCAAATTCACCGGATGCTATCATGGACATTCTGATGGTCTTTTGGTCAAAGCAGGCTCCGGTGTAATGACCGCCGGCGTCCCTGACAGTTCGGGTGTTCCTGCTTCTGTTACAAAAGATACGCTGACTGCGGAGTACAATAATGTGGACAGTGTGCGTACATTGTTTGAGCAATGCGGCGAAGAAATTGCTGCCATTATCGTGGAACCGGTCGGTGCCAACATGGGTGTAGTTCCTCCAAAGGAAGGTTTTCTGCAGTCACTGCGCGAAATCTGCAATGCATACGGAAGCGTTCTGATCTTCGATGAAGTAATCACCGGTTTTCGTCTTTCTCTCTCCGGCGCACAGGGTTATTACGGCGTCACTCCTGACCTGACTACCTTCGGCAAGATTATCGGTGCCGGCATGCCGGTCGGTGCCTACGGCGGCAGACGAGACATCATGGAGCAGGTTGCTCCGGTCGGAAATGTCTATCAGGCAGGAACCTTAAGCGGCAATCCGGTTGCCATGGCTGCCGGCATCACACAGCTTACTCTTTTAAAAGATCATCCGGAATATTATACCGAATTAAATGAAAAGTCTGACCTCTTTTTCGGACAGATCAAAGAGCTTCTCCGCCAGAAGGAGCTTCCATGGCAGGTAAATCATGTCGGTTCTATCGGAAGTATTTTCTTTACACAGTCACCGGTTACCGATTATGCCAGTGCTAAGACATCGGATGTCAGTGCCTACGCTGCATACTGCAACAAGATGCTCGCACACGGTATTTATATTGCACCGGCGCAGTTTGAGGCAATGTTTATTTCTCTGGCTCACACGAAAGAAGATATTGATATAACTTTAAAGACAATGGCAAAATGCCTGTAACATAAAAACAACCAATTCTATCCTAAAAGAACCTGATTTCTGAGTACTATAAAATAGCTCAAAAGTCAGGTTCTTTTTCATTGCTGTCAACAACATTTCTTTACATACTCTGTGCCTCTGCATCCTCCACGGAACACTCCGTAAATACAAAGGAAAATGTGGTTCCTTCTCCCGGTGTGCTTTCCACCGAAATATCGCCGTCATGTCTTTTGGCGATCTGCTTGGCGATCATCAGACCAAGTCCTGTTCCGTTCTGATTCTGCCGTAGCTTTGAGGTATAAAATTTTTCAAAGATATACGGAAGCTGTTCCTCGGGGATGCCAATGCCATGATCTTTGATCTGTACAAAAAGCTGTACACTTTCTTTCTGCTCCTTTCGCATCAGAAAAATTTCAATCCTTCCATTTTTCTCTGAAAATTTCACAGCATTGTCCACAATAATCAGAAACATCTGACGCAGCCTGTCATAGTCTCCCATGATCAGACACGGCTCGTTCTCCGGCATATCTACAACAAATTCAATACCCTTGTCCTTTCCAAGAATACGACCATGTCTCACCACATCACTGAATATCTGAATCAGGCTGATCGGCTCTTTCTCAATCTTAAAATCGGGATTCTGCATTTTCGATAAAATGAACAGATCTCCTACCAGACGTTCCATCCCCTGACATTCCTGTACTATTCTCTGATAGTATTCCTGCTCCTGCTCCTCTCCGGCAACCACACCATCGGCTAATGCCTCCGAATAGCCGCGCATTACCGTGATCGGTGTCCGAAGTTCATGTGAAACATTGGCAAAGAAATCCTGGCGCACATGATCCAGATTCTCCCGCTCCTCATTGATCTGGCGCAGACGTCCTGCAAGCTCATCCAGTGCCGACTCCAACTGCCCGAGCTGAGTGTCCCGGCGCACAGTGTTCCGATCACTGTAATCACCATCCACCAACCGCTGAATGTCCTTTCTTATCCGTGCGATCGGCCGGGACAGATATTGGGATGCGCCCAGTGCAATAATGCAGGATATCAGCATTGCCAGCAATGCGCTCAATGTCAGAAGATACTTGCCCTGACTGACACCCATCTGCTGCCGGTCAAGCATACTGACCATCATTACTGCTCCTGCCGCTTCCTTGTCATTCTCATGGACATAGATCGGCGTTGCAATCCGCAGGATCACCATACCATACACTTTATCAAAATTAGAGCTGTGAGCTGTTTGTCCCCGAAACGCCTTATCCAGTACATCATACATTTCATCGGTCAGACTTTCCGTGTCCGCATTGGTGTAATCCGGTGTCAGCGGATTTGCCGCCTTTTCATTGCTCACGATCCACACATCGATCTCATCTGCCCTCTGCAATTCATCGATATCCGCCGAATATCTGGAAAACCGCGCCTTCCTGTCCTTTTGCGCAAGCTTTCCCACACGTCCCGCAATGACAGAACACTGCCTGCTCAACGTCTTCGTATAAGAACGCATATAATTGGTTTCATACAATCTCATGAATATGATTCCGATCAGTGCTACCGTCACGGCAATCACCACAATAAATGACAGATATATACGGATCACAATATCATTTCTGCGAAACATACAAATCAAACGCTTCATGACAATAACCACGCCTTTCCAATCATCTGCTTTTCACTTTGTCCATTACTCTGCTTCTTTTACTTCAAACTTATAACCAACTCCCCAGATGGTCTTAATCCCCCAATCCGGATGTTCCACCGAGTCTAACTTTGAACGCAGTCGCTTGATATGAGAATCGACGGTCCGGCTGTCCCCGTAATAGTCATAGCCCCACAGACTATCCAACAGATTATCTCTCGTAAACACCTTATTCGGATGGCTCGCCAGTGTCCACATCGTCTCGATCTCTTTCTTTGTCAGAGGAATCCTCTTGTCGTCCACCTTAAAGGTATACTCCTCCAGATTGATATACAGATTCTTCATCCGGATCACACCCTCCTGCTGCTTCTGCTCCTCCGGCGGTGTAATACGGCGCAGCACAGCGCGGAGTCTTGCCATAACCTCTCCAGGGCTGAATGGCTTGACAATATAATCGTCCGCTCCGATATCAAGTCCCATGATCTTGTCATAATCCTCTCCTCTTGCCGTGATCAGTATGATCGGCACACTGGATTCCCTGCGGATCGATCGGCAAACCTCGTAGCCGTCCTTCACCGGCATCATCACATCCAGAAGAATCGCCATCGGCTGATATTCACCAAAAAGCCGCTCCGCTTCCAGACCATCCTTTGCGATCACCGGTTCATACCCTTCCTTTCGGACATATGCCGCTAAAATATCTGTGATATCCTTATTGTCATCTGCGATCAATATGTATTGCATATTTTCCCCTTCCTTCCGAAAATGTCTTGATATTGTATAATCACTAAGACTTCTCTCACCCCTAAAATAACTCCGGACATAATATTCCTTATGTCGGCGTATGAACAAAAGAATTTTGCCTGCCAAAGCATTGCAGAATCCGTGAACTGAGACTAAAAAATTGTCTTGTCACTTACGGATTTCGAAAAGTCTAATTGCTTTGCTGCTTTGATTTTTGATAAACACATCCTTCCGTACTCGTCCCAAGGTGGGATTCAGATGTTTCGAGAGGCACTTGCACCCGCCGGTACTTACGCCCCAAGTCTTAACTGACTGTTTGCATTATTTTATGCTTGGGGCGTTATGTACCGCTGCGTGGTGCAGTTGTAGCGGGAGCGTGCCGTCCGAAATAGCTGAGCCCACCCATGGGACTCAGTCGTTCGGATGTGCATTTATCAAAGCATTGCAAAGCAAAGACTTTTCAGAAATCCTACTGATCTGCGTCAATTTTTTAGTCTCAGTTCACGGATCAGCTTGTTTCCTGAGGCAAAATTATTATTGGCTTTCCGGACATGACATAAGGAATATTATGGCTACACATCCTTCTTTCGTGTGGAAGTCTTAGTGATTATACATAGTTTATCATAAAAATAAGGAAAAATTATGGCATTTTTTTCTTTCTGTGACATGTTTTTGCCACGGATGCCGTTTATGATGGTATCATACAATAATAAAGTATAATAACTTATCTGTATAATGACACATACAGACTTACAGAAAGGTATGATGACCATGAAACATAAACATAATTTATTCCGATGGATCATGCTGCTTTTGGTGTTCTCACTTCTTGCGAATACAGCATCCGTATCTGCCGCATCCAAGAAGAAACGCAAAAAGACCGAAGCCGTGTCCAAATATTCCTTAGATATGATTTCCACAGATCTGCTTTTATCCGAGGATACCGAGTTGACTGTTGAGGGTATCACCAATGAAACCGTGTCCTTTAAGAGCAGTGACAGCGATGTTGTATCTGTAGACTCTGGGGATTCTGACACAAGCTGTAAACTTACCGGGGAAAACGTAGGAAACGCCACAATTACCGTTAAGATTAAGAAGAAAGGCTTTCTTTTTTTTAACAGCACCACGACAACTCTTACCTGTAAAGTGACTGTCACTCCATGGGCATCCAGCATCCGCTTTAATCTCAAACAGATTAAAATGGCACCAAACACCCGTAAACATTTGAAAATCATACTACGACCAAGCGTCACGACCGAAGAGCCTGTATTCACATCATCTGATCCCAATATTGCAAAAGTGAATGCATTTAACAAGATTGTTGCCAAATCTCCCGGAATTGCAGTGATCACTGCAACGATCCGAAATGGCAACACCGCATCCTGCCGTGTGATCGTCACTGAAAAGTAAATCCTGCTTCTCTAAATTATTTACTCAAAACAGAAAATGCCCGAACCGGCTTTATACCGGAACGGGCGTTTTTATTTTTCAAATAATGACCGACAAAGTGCCAGTTCTTCTTCTGTATCACGACTATTGTAAAACCGGACCTGTCCCCTTTCCTGCTTGGGATTTAAAAGATCCTTTTCCTGAAGACGGCGCCGCATCTCCCGCGCTGTTCCGGAACCTCCGTCATAGATCGTCACCTTGTCGCCGACAACCTGCTGTATCATCTCCCGTACAAACGGATAATGCGTACAACCTAATACAATGCCATCGACCGGCTCCTTCATGACCGGTGTCAGAAGCTTCTGCAGATATTCTCTCAAATCATCTCCGTTCAGATCTCCACGCTCTACAAATTCCATCAAGCCGGGGCATGGCAGCGGAACGATCCGGATCTTGTCCTCATATCGTTTCATCAGGTTACAGAACTTCTCCTGCTTGATCGTCATAGGTGTCGCCATGACTACAATTCTGGAACCCGGCTTCTGTACAGCCGCCGGTTTGAGTGCCGGCTCAATTCCAACCAGAGGAAGCTGCGGATACATCTTGCGAAGCACAGCGACTGCCGCACTCGTTGCCGTATTGCATGCAACCACAACCCCCTTGGCTCCCTGTGCCATCAATGACTCCACATGATGGATCGTCAGATCACGAATCTGCTCTGTCGGTCTTGTACCGTACGGGGCATTCACCGAATCTCCGAAATATATAAAATCTTCATGAGGCATCACCTTCACAAGCTCGCGAAGGACGCTGATTCCTCCCATGCCGGAATCAAACACACCGATCGGCTGTCTGCATGACTCCTGCTTCTTTTCATTTGACATGACAATCAATCCTCCTCCACATGCTCCAGTCCCTGATTGATGATTGCCCGGACATGGGCATCTGCAAGAGAGTAAAATACGGATTTACCTTCTCTGCGGCTACGAACCAGCTTGTTCTGTTTCAGAATGCGAAGCTGATGGGAAACCGCCGACTGTGTCATATTCAGTGCCGCAGCCAGATCACAGACACACACCTCTGCCTCAAAAAGGACAAATAAGATCCGGATTCTTGTAGAGTCACCGAATACCTTAAACAACTCTGCCAGATCGTATAACACTTCCTCCGGCGGTAACTTTTCATTTACTATATTTAACAATTCCTGATGTACCTCAACACTGTCACAACAGTCTAATGCAATATGTTCGTGTTTCATAAAATAATCACGCCTTTCCAGACATCTGTCTATCAATCATAATCCCTGTATTAGTATGTAGGAATCTTACGGGGATGTCAAGTCGATACCTGAGTAGCGGCTGTTTAATATATGATAACTTAAACTTCGCACATAAAATATATCACTGCGCCCATACTATTTCTTATGTCCGAAGCCTAATTTGGTGTTTTGCCCTGATTTTTTGAACAACCGTGAGCTGGTGGTATTAAAATTGACGCAGATCAGTAGGATTTCTGAAAAGTCTTTGCTTTGCAATGCTTTGATAAATATGCATCCGTACGACTGAGCTCCGTA